>NZ_NHPF01000108.1:0-87595 GCF_002252925.1 Halorubrum sp. Ea8 | reverse complement strand
GCGCCCGAGCCCTTCGACCGGTGGGACGACGCCTTCCGACTGGCGGAGACGTGGTTCCGCCCGACCGGCCGGTTCGCCTTCGCCGTGGTCCGCTCCGACACGTTCGCGATGGGCACGTACGAGGGGACCGAGCGCGTCGCCTTCGAGGGGTTCACCTCCGACGTGAAGGAGGCCCACTCGAAGGGCGGCTTCTCGCAGGGGCGCTTCGAGCGCCGCCGCGAGGGACAGATCGCCGACCACCTGAAGAAGGCGAGCCGCGAGCTGGCCGCCGTCGCCGACGNNTCGCCGACGCGGACGACGTCGACCGCGTGATCCTCGTCGGCGAGCGGAGCGTGCTCGGCGAGGTGCGCGACCACGCCGACGTCACCGACGTCTCGGACGCGACCGGGAAGCCGAAGGCCGCCCTCGAAGACGCCTTCCGCGACTTCTGGACCGCCCGGATCCACGGGATCTGACGCGGTCCGTGGACGCGGACGCGAGTCCGCCGCGACCGGTGGTATGCGGATTATAACTATGTCTCTTGAAGGCGAATTATGGCGTGGAGGGACGACACACGCTCCCTCTCCCCCCCTCGTCGATCGGCTTTTTTATGTCTCGCGTCCGGGCTCGGGAGCGACGCGTGTTCCCGCCGAGAGGAACAGGCATTTGTCGGCGTCGCACGGTGGTGGATCCATGACACGGTCGGGGTCGGATCCCGCGGTTCGGTCTGTTCTCGCCGTCCTCCTCGTCGCGATGCTGCTCGCGGCCGCGCTGCCGGCCGCCGGGAGCGCGGCGGTCGGGGAGCGTGCGGGCGCTGCCGAGCACGTCTCCCACGGATCGGTCGGTCCCGCGTCGATCGACGGGGGCGAGAGCGTCTCGTCCGCCGCCGACCGAGCCGCTCGGACGGCTCAGGCCGACGACTCCGACGCGATCCGCCTGCGAAACGAGCTGTTCGCGACCGACGAACGCGGAACGGTCGGGGTCACGACGCGGGCGGAGATCCCCGACCGCGTCACGGAGCTTCGAGTGACACTCCTCAGCGCGAACGACGCCGCGGTCGAGGCCGACGGCTTCGAGCCGGCCGACGACGCCGGCGCCGACGGATCGACGTGGGCGTGGGACGGGGAGACGGCGACCCCCTCGCTCACCTACGCGATGGACGCGAACGACACCGTCGAGGAGGCGGGCCCGCTCGGCGCCCGCGGCTCCTACCGGTTCGTCGACGCGGGCGAGTGGGCGCTGGTCCGGACGCCGCGGACGAGAGCGAGCTGGTCGTACACCGGCCGGTACGACGGACAGGTCCGGCTGACGCGCGAGAACGCCGTCGACGGCGAGGGAGTCGCATCGCAGGCGACGGCGTTCCTCGGCCCCTACGAGGAGCACGTCCGCGAGGCCGGCGGCCAGCGCTACCGGCTGATCGTCCCCGCGGCGGCCGACCTCGAAGCGCCTCCCGAGGGGGTGTTCGGCGTCTTCGAGTCGGCGTCGACCGCGCTGCAGGTCGGCGCGCGCGACGAGACGGTGTTCGCGGTGGCGGCGCCCACCGGCGACGTCGGGTGGGGCGTCCGCGGGCTCCAGGTCGGCGACGCCGACTTGTGGGTCCGGGACGCGGAGCCGGCGGGTACCGCGACCGACGTCTGGACCCACGAGTACGTCCACACGCGGCAGGCGTACCGGACCGACGCGAGCGGCCGGTGGATCACCGAGGCGAGCGCGACCTACTACGCCGCGCTGTTCGCGCTCGACCGCGGCGCCGCCGACTTCGAGGAGTTCGAGCGGACGCTGGCGCGCGGCGAGCGCGACCCCGACGCTTCCGCGGTGCTCGCCGACCCCGGAACGTGGGAGCGGAACCCGGACTACACGAAGGGGGCGCTCGTCGCGGGCGAGATCGACCGTCGGCTCCGCGTCGCGACGGACGGGAGCGCCTCGCTGGCGACGGTCCTCCGCGAGCTGAACGCCGCTGACGGACCGGTCACCAACGAGGATATCCTCGACGCGATCGAGGCGGCCGCGGCCGAGGGGGCCGACGCCGAGACCGCGGCGGCGGTCCGCGCCGAGGCCGAGCGCCTGACGACCACGCGGGCGACGGCGGAGACGTGGGACCGCGGGGCCCACGCCGAGGCGTTCGGCGAGACGCCGGCGCAGGTCGGCTACGCCCTCGCCGACGACGGCGTCCGGGCGACCGGCGAGTACCGCGACCGTCCCGTCGCCCGCGGCCCCGTGGAACTCGTCGCGGGCGAGACGCTCGTGGCGGCGGTCGACGTCGCCAACACGGGCGGCGTCGCGGGCGAGTACGACCTCGCGCTGACCGTCGACGGCGACGCGGTCGCGACGCGGACCGGCACGGTCGACGCGGGCGCGGAGACCACGGTGCGCTTCGAGCGCGCCTTCGCGGAGCCCGGCGAACACGCGGTCCGGGTCGCCGGCGAGCGGCTGACGGTCGTCGTCTCGGAGCCCGCGCCGCCGTCGGTTCGCGGCGTCTCGACCGCCGTAGAGCGCGTGACCGCCGGCGACCCGGTCCGCGTCACCGCGACCGTCGGAAACGACGCGAGGCTCCCCGCGGGCGCCGACGTCGAGTTCCGCGTCGACGGGGAGACGGTCGCCACCGCGCCCGTCAGACTCGATTCCGGCGACCAAACGACCGTCGCTCGGAACGTCACGCTCGGGGAGTCGGGAGGCACCCGCGTGATCGGCGGCGATCGGGAAGCGAACGTGAGCGTCGTCGGCCCGGTCGACGGGGCGTCGACGACCGTCACCGTCGAGCGGAACGGCCCCGTCGCCGGCGCGACCGACGACGGCGTCCCCGGGTTCGGTCCCGTCGCCGCCGTGCTCGCGCTGATCGTCGCCGCCGCGACGTTCGGCCGGCGCCGCCCCTGATCAGAAGGGGGCGTCGGGCCCTTCGTCGGTCCCGCCGTCGCGCTCGTCGGCCTCGCCGGCCTCGCCGCTCTCCCCGTCCGTCGTCTCTAACTCGCCGACGTCGCGCTGCCACGCCTCGACGCCCCCGCGGAGGCTCTCGACGCGCGCGTCCCCGATCCCGGCGTAGCTCCCGATCAGCTGTGCGGCCTGCCGGCTGGCGATCCCGTGCGGGCAGACCGTGACGATCCGCGAGGCGCCGGTCAGCCCCTCGACGCGGGTCGTCAGTTCGGGGAACGGAACGCACTCGCTGCCGGGGAGGTGGCCGCGGTCGAACGCCCGCCGGTCGCGGATGTCGACGATCCGGAGACCGCCCTCGTCGTCCTCGCTCCCGTCCGCGTCGCCGTCGGCTCCGTCCTCTTCGTCGAGAAGCGCCGCGAGCTCCTCGGGGTCGACCTCACCGTCCATCAGGGGAGCGGGCAGAGGCTCGCCGTGAGCACGGCTCGCTCGTCGGTCTCGTTGCGCGCGCCGTGGACCTCGCCGCGCTCGTTCGGGACCACCGCGGGCGCCGAGAGCGCCTCCTCGGCGTCGTCTCTGACGACCGTCGGCTCCCCCTCGATAACGTGGAAGACGTTGGTCGAGTCGGCGTGTTCGTGCGGGTCGACGGCGGCGTCCGGGCCGAGGACGAACGCCTTGACGAGCACGTCGTCGGTGACGACGAGCTCGGCGGTCTCCACCTCGCCCGGCGCGGGGTCGAGGTCGGCGACGGCGTCCGCGTATCTGTCGAGCGTCATGCCTCACGGTGGTGGCCGTCGGTATAAAAGGTCCGTGGCGAGGTCACTCGCGCGCGCCGGGCGGGAGCGGGTCCGCGTGCTCGGCGATCGCCTCCGCGACCCGGTGCGGCTCCTCGTGGACGACCCAGTGCGTCGCGGCGTCGAGGGTCACCAGTCGACCGTCGGTGCAGTGCTCCACGCTCCGGCCGGCCATTCGCTTGGTGAGGAAGCGGTCCTTCGCGCCCCAGATCACCAGCGTCGGGACCTCGACGCGGGTGTGCTCCGGAGTTGGCCGGTCTCGAACGATCGCCCGGTACCAGTTCACCATCGCCTCGAAGGCGCCCTCGCGGTTCCACGCGCGGCGGTAGCGACGAACGTCCTCGTCGCCGAACGTGCCGGGGTTGCTGGAGTCGCGGAGCCCGCGGACGGCCAGCCGCCAGTCGCCCGCGCTGGCGACCGCCTCGGGGAGCTTCGGGAGCTGGAACGCGAGCACGTACCAGCTCTTGAGCCGCTGGTCCCACGAGCTCCGGAGCGTCTCCTCGAAGACGGTCGGATGCGGGACGTTCGCGGCGACGAATTCGGAGACGCGGTCGGCGTGGTGGAGCGCGAGCCACCACCCCACCGCCGCCCCCCAGTCGTGGCCGGCGACGGCGGCGGTGTCCCGCCCGTACGCGTCGACGATGCCGACGACGTCGCGGGCGAGCTCGTCGATCCGGTAGTCGCTCACGGCCGGCGGTTTCTCCGAGAGGTTGTACCCGCGCTGGTCCGGGACCACGACGCGGTACCCGGCGTTGGCGAGCGTCGCGATCGCCTCGTGCCAGCCGTACCAGAACTCCGGGAACCCGTGGAGTAGGACGAGCAGCTTCCCGTCTTCCGGCCCCGCCTCGACGACGTGGAGCCGGACGCCGTTCGTCTCCACGGCCCGCGACTCGGCAGGCACCGACTCGGGAATCTCGTCGCCCGGGACGTCGGCGTCGAGGGCGTCGACGCCGCGGACCGCCTCGGTCGTCGCATCGCTCATATCTGCCCCTTCGCGGGCCCGCGGCAAATAGCTACGCTCCCGCCGTCTCCGAGATCGAAATCCTCAAGCCGCTGGCAAGCGCTCTCTGGGGTATACTCGTGTTGCTGACGCGCGGCTCGACGAGACGCGGGCCGGCCGCCGGCTCACCGCGTCAACGGAGATCCGCGCCCCAGTCGGGCCGCCGAAAATTCGCGGTCCGACCGGTCGGGCCGTCCCGCGGCGTCGCGACGACGGAGACACCCACCGCATAACATGGCACCGGACACCTCACACGCGGACGAGACCGTATCGAACGTCGTTCTCGTCACGATAGACTCGCTGCGAGCCGACGCGATAGCACCGTACGACACCGATCGGATCTCGCCGGTACTCGACGACCTCGCCGACGACGGAACGACGTTCGACCGGGCGTTCGCGACCGGGAACTGGACGCCCTTTTCGTTCCCGTCGATCCTCGCGTCCGAACCCGTTTTCGCCCGGAACGGCGACATCGGCGTGACCGGCGCGCGGACGCTGGCTTCGGTGCTCTCGGAGGCGCGGATCGAAACCGGCGGCTTCAACGCCGCCAACGGCTTCCTCACGTCTCACTGGGGGTACCCCGAGGGGTTCGACGAGTTCGAGCCGTTCGTCACCAGCGTCGGGTCGAGCCGGTACAGCCGGTATCTCGCGGCCCACCCGACGGTCGAAGCGTGGATCCAGCTGCTCGCCTCGCCGTTCCGCCGACTCAAGTCCAAGGTCAGCGGCCAGAGCGACGACCGCCCCTTCCTCGACGCCTCGCGCATGTTCGACGTCGAGGACGCCGCGACGGAGTTCATCGACGACGCCGACGGACCGTTTTTCCTGTGGACCCACTACATGGACACGCACACGCCGTACGTCCCGGCGCCGCGGTACATCCGCGAGGTGTCCGACGGGCTCGTCGGGACCCACCGGATGCTCCATGCGCACACCCGCACGAGCCTCGGACTCGAGGTTGGCGAGCGGACCCTCCGCGACCTCCGGACGCTGTACCAGGCGACCGTGCGACAGGTGGACGCCAGCGTGGGCCGGCTGCTCGACGCCCTGGAGGCGGCCGGCGTCGCCGACGAGACCGCGATCGTCGTCGCGGGCGACCACGGCGAGGAGTTCCAGGAACACGGCCACCTCGCGCATTACCCGAAGCTGTACGACGAGCTGATCCGCGTCCCGTTCATCGTCAACGTCCCCGGCGAGGACGGCGGGCGCATCTCCGAACACGTCGGCCTCGACGCGATCCCGCCGACCGTGGCCGACCTGCTCGGCGTCGAGTCGCCGCCGGAGTGGCGCGGGGAGTCGGTGACGCCCGCGGTCCGAGGGGACGCCGACCCCGATCAGGAGCCCGTCGTCTCCGTGACCGTCCGCGGCGAGGAGGTGACCGAGCAGCCGATCCCGCGGTCGATGGCCGACGGCGACCTCCTCGTGAGCGTCCGTGACGCCGAGTGGACGTACGTCGAGAACGCGGACACGGGCGAGACGGAGCTGTACCACCGTCCCTCGGACCCGACCCAGCAGGAGGACCTGTCCGCGGACCCGACCGACGAGGAGCTGGCCGTCGTCGAGCGCTTCGCGCCGATCGCCGCGGACCACGTCGCCGAGCTCCGCGACCGGGAGGGGGACGCCGCCGGGGACGACGAGGTCGACGAGGACCTCGAGGCCCGGCTCGAGGCGCTCGGCTATCGGTGATGGTCCGGGCGATCCTCCGCAACCTCGTCAGCGGACCGATCGCCGTCCAAATGCGCCGGTTCGTCACCGTCGGCGCGTTCACAGCGGGGATTCAGATGGGGCTGCTCTGGCTGTTCGTCGACGCCGCCGGGATCAACTACCTGATCGGCGCGGCGGTCGCCATCGAGATCACGATCATTCTCTCGTACGTGTTCAACAACGCGTGGACGTTCGAAGCGAGCCAGAACACGGGCACGATCGAGTACCTCTCCGGGCTGGCGAAGACGAACCTCGTCCGCGGGACCGCCATCCCGATCCAGCTCGGCGTCCTCTACGCGCTCGTGGAGTGGGGCGGAATCCTGTATCTCATCGCGAACGCGGTCGCCATCTTCCTCAGCGGGGTCTACCGGTTCGTCCTCGACCGGCGGTGGACTTGGGGTTGACCCGGGACCAGTCAGGCGACCTCTTAAAAAGGAAGCCGCGGTTCGACCCGGGCGAGGACGTCGCGGATCGCCTCCTGCTTGTAGTAACCGACCACGGAAGCGAGGACGACCGTGAGGATGAGCCCGAACCCGGAGAGGAACCGCCCGCTCGCGAGCTGGCCGCCGGCGTAGACGGTGAACACGTACGCGGGAAGGCGACCCACGCTGATCACGGCGATGAACGTGGGGAGCTTCCACTTCGTGAGACCGCTTAAAAAGCAGATCGCGTCGTCGGGGAGGCCGGGGATGATGACGAACGCGAACAGCCCCGGGACGCCGACCGTGTCGACGAACTCGTCGAAGCGGGCGACCACGTCCGGGTGAAGCACGTCCTCGACGAACGACCGCCCGTACCGCTTCGCGAGCGAGAAGGCGATGGCGCTCCCGATGAGGACGCCGGTGACGCTGTAGACCGTGCCCCAGAAGGGGCCGAAGAGGTAGCCGGCGACGAGTGCGACGACCTGCCCCGGAATGGGCGCGACGATCACTTGGAGGGCTTGGATGGCGATGAACACGAGCGGAGCGAGCACGCCGAACTGCCGGAGCCACACCCGCAGGGCCTCGGCGTTCGTGATGAACCCCAAGTACTCCCGGACGAGGAGGTAGAGGCCCACGAACGCGAGCAGGACCGCGACGACCGCGAGGATCCCCCGCCGTCTGTCCGACGCCGAGGCGAAGAGTCTCATTCGTGTTGTATCCGGCTAGCGGTGGACTTGAAGGTTGTTAAAACCGGAGTTCGGACAGCGGAGCGTGAGACCGCGTTCGAAACGGGCGGACCGAGCCGCCCAGGGTCGGCGAGGCGTCGCTGCGGGGTCGACAGACGGATGCGGGAGACGTGGGCCGGCGCGAATTCGAATACGGACGAGACGGTCCGGGTCGCTCCCGTCGGTCGCTTCCCGGGCGTGTGACTCGTCGTCCCTCGCTCGCTTCGCTCGCGAGGGCGTGGTTACGGCCACCAGAAGGCGGTCGCTAGTTGGGTGAAATGCGGGAGAAGTGGGCCGGCACGAATATTGAATCACGGTCGCAAATCAGAGAGTTGCTCCCTGATTCAAATTCGCCCGGCGGCAGCTTCACCGCACTACGGACTCCTCGCTGGCGCTCGTCGTTGCGAAGTGGGGTGAAAATGGGCCGGCACGAATTTGAATCGTGGTTACGGCCACCCGAAGGCCGAAGGATACCAAGCTACCCCACCGGCCCGCACTCGACAGAAGGCCGTTCGTTCTTTTAACCTTTCCGAATGTCGGAAGCGGGCTCCGGGTCGCCGACCGGTCGGCTCCCGACGAACGGCCGGGTCACGCCTCGAAGTACCGGTCCCGGTGCTCGCGACAGCCGGGGTTGAAATCGGCGCCGCACCGCGGACAGGCGTCGTCGTCACAGTCGAGGTATTCGCGGGCCGAGAGGGTCGCGCCGCAGACGCCGCAGAGCACCGCCGGCTCGTCGAAGCGGTCGCGGGGCCAGGGCTCGGCCGGGTGGTCCGCCGCGGCGTCGTGGCAGGCGTCGCAGGGGTAGTACGTCGCACAGCAGCCGAAGCGGAGCGCGATCACGTCCACGGGGTCGTCCCAGTGCGCGCACCGCGTCTCCGAGTCGACGGCGACGCCCCGAAGCTGGACCGCGAACCGGTCGTCGGTCGCCGGCGCGGTCGTGGTCCGGCGATCAGTAGGAGTCGTACCCATCGGTGTCGAGCCAGTTGTGGACGACGGAGACCGCGTGGTCGGCGTGGAGCAGTTCGGGACCGACGCGGACGCGGCGCTCCGCGCGCTCCGCGAGCAGTTCCTCCTCCCCGTCGGTGAAGTCGCGGTGGTCGGAGAGAGCGAACACGGGATCGGTCGGCGGGGCGGCGTCGACGAGGGGGTCGCCGTCCTCGTGGAGTTGGACGAGCGTCGGGTCGACGGACGCGCCGGTGCCGCCCGCGTCGAGCAGCCGGTCCAGCGTCGCCTCCAGTCCCATCCGGCGGAGTTCGACGCCCGGCGAGACGTCCGCGGGCATGTGGCCGATCGCGTCCGCCTTCGCGGCGAGCGCGTCTCGGATCCGCGCGGCGACGTTGCGCTCGTCCGGGTGGAGGTGGCGGAGGCTGTCCGAGTCGAAGCTGACCGTCAGCTCGTCGGCGACGACGAGGTGGACCCGCACGGACTCGCGGATCCCGTGCGAGAGGAAGACGCCGCTCGCGACGCACCGACAGAGCAGGTCCAGCCGGCCCGCGCCGGGCAGGTCCGACAGCGAGACCTCGTCCGGGTCGGTCGGGACCTCGTGACCGATGACGACGAACTGGCGCATACGCGGGGGTCGCCCCCGACACTCATAAGCGACCCGACCCGACGATCCGTATGAGCGTTACCGGAATCTGTCAGATCTGCGAGGCCGCGCCGGCGCGCCACGGCTGTCCGCAGTGCGGGCGGGCCGTCTGCGAGGACCACTGGAGCGACGACGCCGGCCTCTGCACGGCGTGTACGCAGGGCCGCCGGCAGTGACTCGGCCCCGAAGCCGACCGGTCGTCGACGGACCGCCTACCGGTGTCGGTTCAGCCGCTTTTTGAGCCGCTTGGCCGCGTCGCCCGCGGCGCCGAAGTACGTCGCCTCGTCGTCCGGGCGGCTCGACTCCTCGCCGGCGAAGACGATCCCGCGCGAGGAGTTGACGAGCCCCACGTCGACGGCGGCGTCCGGGCGGTCGGCGAGCCCGTGTTCGACCGCGGCCTCAGCGTCGCCGCCCTGCGCTCCCACGCCGGGGACGAGGAAGGGGATCTCTGGGACGATCTCGCGGACCTCGGCCAGCTCCTCGGGGGCGGTCGCGCCGACCACGAGGCCGACGTTGTCGTTCGCGTTCCACACGTCCGCGAGCGCCGCGACCCGTTCGTAGAGCGGCTCGCCCGAGGCGAGTTCGAGGTCCTGGAGGTCGCTCCCGCCGGGGTTCGAGGTGCGACAGAGGACGAAGACGCCTTTCTCCGCGCGGTCGAGGAACGGCTGGAGGGAGTCGCGACCGAGGTACGGGTTCACCGTGATCGCGTCGGCGTCGTCGAGCGCCGCGGCGTACCGCCGCGTGGTGTTACCGATGTCGGCGCGCTTGGCGTCGAGCAGGACCGGGACGTCCCTGCCGTGGGCGTAGGCGATCGTCTCCCGGAGCGCGCGCCAGCCGTCGGCGTCCTCGTAGAACGCGGCGTTGGGCTTGTAGCACGCGGCGTGCTCGTGGGTCGCGTCGATGATCCGGCGGTTGAACGCCCACCGCGGCAGGTCGGCGTCGGCGACGGAGTCGGGGAGCCGGCTCGGGTCCGGGTCGAGGCCGACCGAGACGACGCTGTCCGTCGACTCGATCCGGGCCGCGAGCGTCTCGAAGAAGCTCATGCCCGCCACTGCGGCCGGGGGCGCGCTAAACGTTGCGTTCCGCTCGGGCTCCCTTCGGTCGTCCGTCACTCACCCGGAGCGACCGCTCGACCGTGCCCGGCGTACGCCGTGATCGTCCCGAAGAGGTACCGCTCCTCGGTCACCGTCTCCGCGTTGTCCGCGAGCGCCCGCCGCGCGGCCGTCGTCCGCGCGTCCAGTCGGTCGAGCGGGTCGTCCGAGTCCAGGTCGAACAGCCGCCCGTTCACCCGCGCGAAGCCGGCGAGAGCGGCGTTCGCGGGTCGGTTCCCACGCGGCGCGAACGCCGCGACGACGACCGCGTCGGCCAGCCCGCACCAGTCGCTCACGACCGCGTACGGGTCGGGGAACAGGGACGTGACGAACGTCGCGAGCACCGCGTCGGCCGACCGGACCGGCGGGTCGGTCGCGTCGCCCCGCACGAACTCGACGTTCTCCCCCCCCCGCCGCTCCGCCAGTCCGCGGGCCCGGCCGAGCATCGCGCCGGTGATGTCGACGCCGACGACGCGCCCGGTCGGGCCCACGGCCTCCCGGAGCGCCGGGACGTTGACGCCGGGGCCGCAGCCGAACTCGACGACGGTGTCTCCGGGGTCGAGGTCGAGCGCGCGGACGCACCCCGTCCGCACGCCCCCGACCGACGCGGTCGCTCGCGCGAACCAGTCGTACACCCGCGCCCACGCACCGTAGCCGCGTTGGATCCGCCGCGCGACGCGCTCGTCGTCGGCCGCCTCGGGTGAGCCGTCGCCCGAGCGCGCTCCGCTCGCCCCGCTCCCCTCACCCGCTCGGGCCCGCGGTCGCGACCGTCGACGGTCCCGGGTCACGACCGAGCGCGGACCGCCGCGGGCGCGGTCTTCGGCCACCACAGCTCCGGCCCGTCGCGCGCGACCGTGGAGTAACACCGCTCGCTCCCGTCGCAGTCCCGCGGCCGCTGGTAGTCGATCCCCCGCTCTCCGAGGTACGTCACGTAGCCGTCGTCGACGCGGTCGAGCTTCTCGTGGCAGACCCACTTCTCGCCGTAGACCCGCGCGCCCACGCCGCGGTAGGGACAGGTGAACTCGGTCCGCTCCGCGCCGGCCTCGCTGTCGGTCCCGTCGATGCTCACGCCCACG
The DNA here is from genome assembly GCF_002252925.1 of Halorubrum sp. Ea8. Classification (NCBI taxonomy): domain Archaea; kingdom Methanobacteriati; phylum Methanobacteriota; class Halobacteria; order Halobacteriales; family Haloferacaceae; genus Halorubrum; species Halorubrum sp. Ea8. Next base: position 76,351 of record NZ_NHPF01000108.1, on the reverse strand, counting down.
GACCGGTACGCCAGCCGGAGCCGCCGGACGACGCGCTTCGGCGACGACGCGCCGAGGAAGAGCCCGTGCGCGAGGACGTAGCCGAAGCCGTGGAGCAGCCGCTCGAAGCGGGTCAGGTCGTCGGGGTCGTCGTCGAGCATCGACCGCAGCGTCGCGTACCATCCGGCGATCTCGGCCACCTCGTCGGCCGCTTCGTCGGCCGCCGCGAGCGCCCGGCGCTTCTCCGGGAGGGGCGCGGCGCCGTCCGAGAGGCGGAACGACGGCACCGCCTCGACGTGTTCGAGCACGTCCTCGCGGAGGACGTCGCCGTCGGCGTACGTCTCGGTCAGCCGCTCCAGTTCGGGGTACCAGTCGCGTCTCAGCCTGCCGTACGTCCCGTCGAGGAGGTCGTCGATTCGGCCGCTCGCGTCGCCGTCGGCCGCCGCGGGGAACGCGTCGACGACCCGCCGCAGTTCGGCGGGGTCCGGTCCTGCCATGCTTTCACGTGGCGGGCGACGGTCTTGAATCCGCAGGTCGCCGCGCCGTCGCCGACCCGATACCCTCCGGTTATCGCAGCCCGATCCGCGCTTTCAGCCGTCGCACGCCCCGACTCGCCTTCCGGCCGAGCGCGGTCGCGGCGAACGCGCCGCGGACGAACCAGTCGGTCGGGATCCGGTCTGGGAAGCCGAGCGGGCCGACGCGGGACACCCCCACCGTCCGCGACTCCGTGTACCGCCGGATCCCCTCCGGACCGTGGCGGCGGCCGAGCCCCGAGTCGCCGAACCCGCCCATCGGCGCGTCGGCCGCGCCCCACGTCGCGAGGAAGCCGTCGTTGACGTTGACGGTGCCGCAGTCGATCTCGCGGGCGACCGCCGCGCCGCGCTCGCGGTCCCCGGTCCACACGCTCGCGTTGAGGCCGAACGGCGAGTCGTTGGCGGCGGCGACCGCGGCGGCCGCGTCCGGGACGGGCGTCACGACGACGACCGGTCCGAACGTCTCCTCGCAGGCGACCGTCGCGTCCGGCTCGACGCCCGTCAAGACGGTCGGCTCGTAGCAGTACGGCGCCACGTCCGGCCGGTGGGCCCCGCCCGTTTCGACGGTCGCGCCCGCCTCGCGGGCCTCGTCCACGTGACTCCGGACGCGGTCCAACTGGTCGGCGTCGATCAGCGAGCCGAGGTCCGCGTCGTAGTCGTAGCCCGTGCCGAGCGTGAGCGCCTCCGTCTCGCGGACGAACGCGTCCCGGAACGGCCGGTAGGCCGACTCCTCGACGTAGATCCGCTCGGCCGAGAGGCAGAGCTGCCCGGCGTTCGAGAAGCAGGCGTCGATCGCACCGCGGGCCGCCTCGTCGACGTCGGCGTCGTCGAGCACGACGAGCGGGTTGTTGCCGCCGAGCTCCAGCGAGCAGTCGATCAGGTTCCGGCCCGCGCGCTCGGCGACGGTCCGACCCGTCTCGGTGCTCCCGGTGAACGCCACGTAGTCGACCGCGTCGATCAGCGCGGGCCCGACCGTCGGCCCCTCGCCGGTGACGACTTGGAAGAGGTCGTCGGGAAGCCCGGCGACCTCCAGGAGCTCTGAGAGCGCGAGGGCCCCGTACGGCGTCTTCTCGTCGGGTTTCACCACGACCGCGTTGCCCGCGGCGAGCGCCGGGAGCGCGTCGGCCATCGACAGCGTCAGCGGGTAGTTCCACGGCGAGACGACGCCGACGACGCCGACCGGGTCGTAGGTGACCGTCGCGGTCGCGAACCCGGGCATGACCCCGCGCCGGCGTTCCTCGGCGAGCGCGCCGGGCGCCTCGTCCGCGAGGTAGTCGCAGCCGGTCGGCACGTCGAACAGCTCCTCGACCGCGGTCCGCCGGGACTTCCCGGTCTCCAACTGGAGGAGGTCGAGGAGCTCCTCGCGGTGCTCCAAGACGAGGTCGCCGAACCGGTCGATGAGGGCCGCGCGCTCGGTCGCGGGGACTGCCTCCCACTCTGCCTGCGCCGACCGGGCGCGCTCGACCGCGGCGGCGACGTCGGCCGCGTCGCAGGCCGGGACCGAGCCGAGTCGCTCGGTCGTCGCCGGCGCGAACACGTCGAGCGCGTCGCTCTCGCCGGACGTGTCGCCGTCCGCGGGCGGTTCGCCGTCGCCGGACGAGTCAGTCGATGCTGGCGAATCCGCGGGCCCCGCGCGACGCGCGCGATCCGCGAGGTCGTCGAGCCGTCGCGTCGAGAGGTGAGGCGCGTCCGCGAGCGCGGCGGGCGCGGCCGTCTGGGACGGCGGGTCCGTCGAGGACATCGGTTGTCAAAAGGAGGGTCGGGAGCGGGAAAGCCGTGCCGGTAGCCCGGCTGCCGACCGGTCCGGTCGGGAGCGGGAAAGCCGTGCCGGTGGCCCGGCCGCCGACCGGTCCGGTCGGGACCGGGGGCAAGCCACTCGCCGGTCACTTCGGCGCGCCAGTCGCCGGCTCGACCGGGGTCGACGTGCCCTCGTTTTCGGAGAGCATCTCGATGATCTCCAGCAGGAGCGACACGACGAGCGGCCCGACGATGATCCCGACCGCGCCGACGGTGAGGATGCCCCCCACGAAGCCGACGAGGTAGAGCCCGGGCGATATCTTCCCCGTCCAGTCGGCGAGCTGCGTCCGGATCACCGCGTCCGGGACGAAGGAGACGACGCCGAGCCCGAAGACAACCACGAGGATCGCTCGCGTCGTCTCCCCGATCAGGAGGTCGCCAGTGCCCAGCGCGACGACGAGCACGCTGGGCCCGACGACGGGAACGAACTGGAGGACGCCGGCGATGACGGCCAACAGGACCGGCGAGCGGTACCCGAGGAGCGCGAACAGCGCGAGCGCGAGGACGAATGTCGCGGCGGCCGTGGCCGCCTGGAGGATGTAGATGGAGTACAGCGTCGTGCGCGTCCGGCGGTGCAGCCGCATCGGGATGTCGCGGTACTCGGGGGGTACTATCTTGAACACGGCAGTGCCGACCGCGCCCGGCCGGAGGAGGAGCCCGTACACGAGGATGGTGAACACGATGAGTTCGAGCGCGAGCCGCGGCGCCGCGGCGGTGATCGCGAGCGCGAGGTCTCGGAGCGCGATCCGGACGGCCGACACCACCGGCGCCGCCTCGATGGGGAACCGGAGACCCAGCGCCTCTACGACGAGGACGTCGGGGATCTGTCCCAGCAGGTCGATCAGTCGGGACCGCTGCCGGTACAGGACGTACAGCAGCGGGACCACGAGGAGCGCGGCGGCGAGGAAGGCGAGGACGGTGGACGCGGCGCAGGCGACCCGGCGCGACAGCCCTCGACCGACGAGTCGCTTCCGAAGGGGGTAGAGGACGTACGCGAACGTGATCGCGAAGACGACGGTCCGGAGCACCTCCGCCAGCACGAACGCCGCGATCGCGGCCGTCGCGACGAGGAGCGCGCCGAGGACCCGAGAGCGAGATAGTATCATGGCTTCCCGTCGCGGCGACGGCTGAAAGTCATTCCGACGGTGCGGGGGCGGGGACGCGGCGACGGCGACGATTGCGGCTCGAGCGGCGCCGGCCGGGACGGACACCCCGTCAGGGACCGTAGCAACTAACCTCACGCCACTCCCACGTCGGGTATGCGCATCGACCCGTTCGGCCTCGAACGCTGGTTCGCGGAGTACGAGCACGAGGCCGACATCATGTTGGCCGAGAGCGGGATCCGCTCGCTCGACGCGAGCCGCTTCGATCTGGACCCGGGGAAACTCGACTACGTGATCCCGACGAACGGCGATCCGGAGTTCCGCGCGTCGGTCGGCGACCGGTACGGCCGGAGCGCCGACGAGGTGCTGTTCACCTGCGGGACGCAGGAGGCGAACTTCCTCACGTTCCTCTCGCTGCTCGGGGACAAGGCGGGCGTGGGCGACGGGACGCCGAGCAGCGACGGGGCGGGCGACTCCGCCGCCGTCGGATCGGGGTGCCACGCGGTCGTCGTCACCCCCACGTATCAGGCGCTTCACGCCGTTCCGGACGCGTTCGGCGACGTGACCCGCGTCGAGCTGGAGCCGCCGGAGTGGGGGCTCGACCCGGACGCGATCGCCGACGCGGCCCGCGACGACACCGCCGTGATCGTCGTGAACAACCCCAACAACCCCACCGGCCGGTACCACGACGAGGCGGCGATGCGGGCGGTCTACGACGTCGCCGTCGAGCACGACGCGTACCTCCTCTGCGACGAGGTGTACCGACTGCTCGCGGCGGAGCCGCACCCCCCGGTCGCGAGCTTCGGACGCCACGGAATCTCGACGACGAGCCTCACGAAAGCGTACGGGCTCGCGGGGCTCCGGTTCGGCTGGATCGCCGGTCCCGAGGCGGTCGTCGAGCGCGCGTGGCGGTGGAAGGATTACACCACCATCTCGCCGTCGCTGTTCGGCCAGTACGTCGCGAAGCAGGCGCTCGGCCGGCGCGAGACGAAGATTTTAGCGGAGAACCGCGAACTGGCGGAGACGCACCGCGCGATCGTCGCGGAGTGGCTGGACCGCCACGGCCTCGACTGGTACGACCCGGTCGGCGTCAACGGGTTCGTCACCGTTCCCGACGGCTTCGACGACGCCGAGTCGTTCTGCCGTACCGTCGTCGAGACGGAGAGCGTCGTGCTGGCGCCCGGCGGGCTGTTCGGCTTCCCGGACCGCTTCCGGATCGGGTTCGGGCTGCCGACGTCGGAGTTGGAGGAGGGGTTGGAACGGGTGGGCCGCGTGATCGAGACGGCGACCGCCGAAGGCGGGGACGTCGACGCGGCGGGAGGTGCCTGAGATGGGCTTTTTCAGCGACATCAAAGACGACGTGGTCGGCTTCGTCCGCGACCCGACCGACGAGCAGAAGGTGCTGTTCGTCGCCGTCGTCGTCATGGCGATCGCCGACCGCGCGTTCTGGTGGATCGACTTCCCGTTCGTCGTGCGGACGACCGCGGCGGTCGGAGTCGGGTTCATCGGTCTCTTCGTCGCCAGCTACCTTCTCACCGGACAGTTCGTCCCGCCGGACGGGGACGCGGACGACGAGGACGAGCGGGAGGAGTACGTCGACGAGATGGATCCGTAACTCGGCTCGCAGCCGCGGTCGGCACCCCTTCGTTCTGGGGTGCGAACCCGCGGCGAACGCCGGCGTCGGCGCCGTTCCAAACCGTTTATACCCGCCCCGAAAAAAGTAGCGGGCATGCCGCGAGAGCAGAAGCAGGTTCGCGAACTCCAGGAGGGCAGCTACGTGATGATGGACAGTGCGCCCTGCAAGATCAACCACTACAGCACAGCAAAGCCCGGAAAACACGGGAGCGCCAAGGCGCGCGTCGAGGGCAAGGGGGTCTTCGACGACAGGAAGCGCTCGCTCTCTCAGCCGGTCGACGCGAAGGTCTGGGTCCCGATCATCCAGCGGAAGCAGGGACAGGTCGTCTCCGTCTCCGGGAACGACGCGCAGGTCATGGACCTCGACACCTACGAGACGTTCACGATGCGCATCCCCGAGGGCGAGGACTTCTCCTCGGACGACAACATCGAGTACCTCGAGTACGAGGGTCAGCGCAAGGTCGTCGGGTAGTCGAGGCATGTTCCCCGGAGCGACGACCGACCGCGAGGCTGCTTCCTACGTGGTTGTCGGCGCTCCCCTCGACGCCACGACCACGTTTCAGCCCGGTGCCCGGTTCGGACCGGACCGGGTCCGGCGATTCGCAGAGACGTACGACGACTACGACCGCAGGACGGACAGCTACTTCTCCGCGCTCGACGTCCACGACGCCGGCGACGTCCCCACGTGGGACGACGTCGAGGCGTACCTCGATCACCTCGCCGCCGAGCTCCGGAGCGTCGCGCTCGACGACGCCGTCCCCCTCCTCGTCGGCGGCGAACACACCGTCACCTACGCCGGCGTCCAGGCCGTCGACCCCGACGTCCTCGTCGTCTGCGACGCACACCTCGACCTTCGAGACGCGTACGACGGGAACCCCTGGAGCCACGCCTGCGTCACCCGTCGGTGTCTCGACGACCTCGGCGTCGACCGGGCGGTGATCGTCGGTGCTCGCACGGGCTCGGAGGCCGAGTGGGACCGCGCGGCCGACACCGACGTCGAGGTCGTGCCGCCCGAGGAAGCGCGCGCGTGGCTCGACGGGGTCACCGGAGACGACCGCGAGGGCGCTTCCGACCCCTTCGCGGGGGAGTCGGTGTACTGTTCCGTCGACGTCGACGGGCTCGACCCCGGCTTCGCGCCGGGGACGGGGACGATGGAGCCGTTCGGGCTCGCCCCCCGGGAGGCCCGCGACCTCGTCCGGGCCGTCGCGGCACGGGCCGACGGCTTCGACGTCGTCGAGGTGAACGACCGCGACGACGGACAGGCCGCGGCGGTCGGCGGCAAGCTCCTCCGGGAGTTCGTCCGGGCCCACGCGGCGGGCGGCGACTGACCGCTCCGAGCGGCCGCGGGCGCCGACCGCCTACGACAGCTCGGAGAGCCGGCGGCGGGCCGCCGTGACGGCCGCCATCGCGTCGATCCACTCGCGCGGATCCGTACACCAGATCCGATCGCCCTCGACGCTGACGCAGAATACCGAATCGGTGGAGGGCGAGAGGGTGACCCCGTCGACGTCGGGGCGGTCGCCGAGGTAGGAGTCGATCAGTCGTCGCGCCGTCTCCGCCTCCGGCTGGAGGCGGCTGCCGGCCGCGTACTCGATGGCTATCTCTGCCATACCCTCGTCTAGGAACTACATGATTAATAACTACTGTTTTCTGGCAGGGCTTGCGGCTACGTCGGACTCGCGTCCCCGTCGGTTCGAAACGAGTAGTCCAGCGCGGGCGCGCTGTGGGTGAGCGCTCCGAGCGACACGACGTCGACACCGGTCGTCGCGTATTCCCCGATGTCGTCGAGTCCGATCCCGCCGCTCGCCTCAGTGAGGACGCCCTCCGGGACGCGATCGACGGCCCGCCGCGTCGTCGCCGGGCTCATGTTGTCGAGGAGAACGACGTCGGCCCCCGCGTCGGCGGCGCGAGCCGCCGTCTGAGGCGACTCGGCCTCGACTTCCACGTTCGTGGCGAACGAGGACCGTTCGCGGAACCGCTCTACCGCGGTTTCCAAGCCCAGCTCGGCGATGTGATTGTCCTTCACCATGACCATATGCGACAGATCGAGTCGGTGGGTGTCGCCGCCGCCGGCCGCGACCGCTCGCTTCTCGACGCCGCGGAGCCCGGGCGTGGTCTTTCGGGTCGCCGCCACCGTCGGCGGGTCGTCGGTCGCCGCTCTCGCGAGGCGAACCGCCTCGCTGGTTCGCGTGGCGACGCCCGAGGCGTGACCGGCGACGTTGACCGCGACCCGCTCCGCGCGGAGAACTCCCCGAGCCGGCCCGGAGACCGACAAGACGGCCTCGCCTGCCGCCACGCCGGCGCCTGACTCGACGAGCGGCTCGGCGTCGACGCCCGAGGTCTCAAACACGGACGCGGCCGCCTCGATCCCCGCCGCCACGCCGGCTTCCGTGGCGACGAGACGACCGGCCGCCTCCCCCGGCACGTCGTTCGTCACGTCGTGGTGGCCGAGGTCCTCCCGCAGCCACGACTCGATCGTCGCCTCGGTCAACACCCTTCGTCACCCCCTCGCGGACCGCGGACCCCGGTCGACCCCGACCGACCGCCGTCGGATCTCGGGGCCCCATCGGTTTCGGCGACGCCGCCGTCGACCAGACGGTGACACCCCGCCGAGGGCGACTCGGCGGCGTCGCGCGCGATGAGCAGTCCGCAGACCACGGCGTTTCGCAGCTCCGAGAGCTCTCGGCTACGGCGCGTCCGCGCGTACGCGTCGACCTCGCCCTTCAGTCGACGCAGCGAGGCCGCCGCGTTCCGGACCCCCGAGCGGGTCCGCTCGACGCCCAATCGCTCGTCCATCGTTCGGCGGAGCCGATCGAATTTCGCCGCCTCGAACGACGTCGGCAACTCCGGGTCGTCGGACGGCAGGTCGGGGACTGAGAGAGCCGCTCCCGGTGGGTCGCTCTCGGCCGCGGCCGTCTCGCCGGCACGAAGTCCCCAGACGAGCCCCTCCAGCAGGCCCGTGGAGGCCAACCGGTTGGCGCCGTGGACGCCGGTCCGCGAACACTCGCCGACGGCGAACAGCCGGTCGATCGAGGCCCGTCCGCGCTCGTCGACCGCCACGCCGCCACAGAGGAAGTGTTGCGCCGGCGCGACGGGGATCCCGGTAGACGGGTCGAGGCCGCGCTCGGCGCACATCGACGCCAAGTCCGGGAACCGGTCCGCGAAGCCGATCCCGTCGACGTCGAGGACGACGGATCCGGTCTCTCGGCGTTCGTCCGCGACCGCGCGTGCGACGACGTCGCGCGGCGCGAGTTCGGCGTCCTCGTGGACCGCCGGCATGAACCGCTCGCCGTCCGCGTTGCGGAGGACGGCGCCGGCCCCTCTGACGGCCTCGCTCACGAGGAACGGATCGGCGTCGCCGTCGACGTCAGCGGCCTCGGCGGCCTCGCCCCCGGGAAACGCCGTGGGGTGGAACTGGACGTACGCCGCGTCCGCGACCGTCGCGCCCGCGAGCGCCGCCATGGCGATCCCGTCGCCGGTCGCTCCGTCCGGGTTCGTCGACGTGCCGTAGCAGGCGCCGATACCACCGGTGGCGAGGACCGTCGAGCCGGCCGCGACCGTTCCCGTTTCACCGCCGCGTTCGAGCAGCGCGCCGTCGACGCCCGCGCCGTTGCCGAGCAGGTCGAGGACCGCCGTGTCCTGCAGCAGACGGACCCCGGCGAGCCCGTCGAGGTAGTCGAGAAACGGCGGGAGGAGGTGCGCTCCGGTCGAGGCGTCGACGTGAACGATCCGGTCCGCGGAGTGACCCCCCTCGCGACAGCGGGCGAGCGCGTCGAGACGCGCGTCGGCGGGGTCCGCGGTCCCGGTCCGGTCCTCCGCGCGGTCGAACGGGACGCCGAGCGTGTCAACGAGCACGTCGGCGACCGCGTCCCGACTCTCGCTCACGAGCGCCTCGACCGCTTCCGGGTCCGCCTCGCCGTCTGCGGCCGCGAGGACGTCGCGTCGGAACGACGCCGAGTCCTCGGTGGCGACCGCCACGCCGCCCTGCGCCCAGTACGTGTTGGCGTCGGCCGGGCGGCTCGCCTTGGTCACCACCGTCACCTCGGCGCCGGTCCGGGCCGCGGCCAGCGCCGCCGCGCACCCGGCGACGCCGGCGCCGACCACCAGGACGTCCGTCCGTGCGCCGTTCGGCGGCGCGGTCGCCGTCCCGGTCATAGCTCCAGCATGCGGTCGAGCGCGGTCGCCGCTGACTCCCGCTCGGCCGACGCGACCTCGATCACGTTCCGCTCGCGTCCCGCGACGAGCTCTTCGAGGATCCAGAGCAGATAGTTCGGGTCGATCTGGCGCATCGCGTTGCAGTCCATGCAGGCGTCGCCGCAGAGCGGAACCACTTCGACTTCCGGGTGCCACCGGTCGAGGTGCTTCGCGAGGTGGATCTCCGTCCCGATGGCGACCGTCTCGCCCGGGTCGGCGGACGCGACGGTCTCTCGGATCGTCGCCGTCGAGCCGACGGTGTCCGCGGCCTCGACGACCTCGTGGCGGCACTCCGGGTGGACGACGACCTCGGCGTCGGGGTGCGCCTCGCGGACCTCGTCGACGTGGCGCGGCCGGAAGCGCTCGTGGACCTGGCAGTACCCCTCCCAGAGGATCACGTCGCTGTCGGCGACGGCGTCGGCGTCCTGTCCCGCCGGGTCCCACGGGTCCCAGACGGTCGTCGAGTCGTCGAGCCCGAGGTCGACGGCGGTGTTGAACCCGAGGTGCTTGTCCGGGAGGAACAGCACCGCGTCGCCCCGGTCGAGGGCCCACTCGAAGGCGTCCGCGGCGTTCGAAGAGGTGCAAACGAGACCCCCGTGGTCCGCGCAGAACGCCTTCAGGTCGGCGTACGAGTTCATGTACGTCACGGGGACGACTTCCCTGTCGCCCGCCGCCGCGGTCAGCTCCTTCCACGCGGCGTCGACCTGTAACGCCTCGGCCATGCCGGCCATCGGGCAGGAGGCCTCCATCGACGGCAGGTGGACCGTCTGATCCTCGTCGGTGACGATATCGGCCGACTCGGCCATGAACGTCACGCCGCCGAAGACGACGTTACTCGCGTCCGTCTCGGCCGCTCGCGTCGAGAGCTGATACGAGTCGCCGACGAAGTCCGCGTTCTCGACGATTTCCTCGCGCTGGTAGTTGTGGCCGAGGACGACGACGTCATCGCCGAGCGCGTCGCGCGCGGCGTCGAGCCTGGACGCCCGCTCGTCGGGCCCGAGTTTCCGGTACTCCGCTGGAAGCGGTTCGAGCCCGTCGTATTTGAAGAGACTCAGCTCCGTATCGATGTCTGTTGATTCGAGTGTTGGCATTCGATCGTTCTCTCTGGGAAGTATCAGATTCAATGGCTCGTTTTGTATAAATTTTTTCTTCAAATTGGCCGTCAACGGTTTCGATTCCTTCGTCGTGGGTTTCGTGAGGAACAACCTTCGAACGAGGGCATCGCCGCTCGCGGGCGGAGCGGCGTCGCTCACGAACGGGCCGCCGTCCGCGACGACGAGTCCGCCCGTCGCGTCCCGCGCGCTCAGCAGTCACCGCGGAGCAGAACGAGATCGGACCGGGGACCGCGCCGCGACCGCCGTCTGGCGTCGGGCCGGTCGTCAGTTCAGCGCCCGTCGTACACGACCTCGCCGTCGACGACCGTCATCGCGACGCCGACGTCTCGGATCGCGTCCGACGCCTCCCACGGCGACGCGTCGAGCGCGACGAGGTCGGCGCGCTTGCCGACCGCGACCGTGCCGAGCCGGTCCTCGTCGAAGCCAGCGTAGGCCGCGCCGCGGGTGTACGCGCGCAGCGCCTCGGTCACCGTCAGCCGCTGCGCCTCCGCGGGGGCGTTGACCGCGTGGTGGACGCCGAGGAGGGGGTCCATCGGCATCCCGTCCGAACCGAACGCGAGGGCCACGCCGGCGTCGAGCATGTCGCGGTAGCGGTTCGTCTCGGCGGTCCGTTCCGGCCCGAGTCGGGTCTCGTAGAGCCCGTCCTCGCCCGCCCACTTGAGGAAGTTCGGCTGGACGCTGGCGACGACACCCGACGCCGCGAGCCGGTCGATCGCCTCGTCGTCGGCGAGTTCGACGTGCTCGATCCGGTGGCGCGCCTCGCCGGGGTCGGTCTCGGAGGCCCCCTCGTAGGCGTCGAGGACGGCGTCGACCGCCTCGTCGCCGATGGCGTGGGCGGTGAACTGGTAGCCGGCCGCGGTCGCCGCGGCCACCGTCTCGGACAGCTCCGGGGGGTCGACGACCCACTGCCCGGTCTCGTCCGGGGCGTCCGCGTACGGCTCCGAGAGTCGAGCGGTCCGGCCGCCGAAGCTCCCGTCCGTGTACGACTTGATCGCGCCCGCCCGGACCGTGTCGCTCCCGTCGTTCGTTCCGAGGCCGACCTCGCGGAGCGCGTCGAGGTGGTCGCTCCAGTAGTTGATCCGGACGCGCGCGGTCAGTTCGTCCTCGGCCTCCAGATCGCGGTAGGCCCGCGGCGCGTGGGAGTTCCGCACCATGTCGTGGAAGCCGGTGATCCCCTTCGCGGCGCAGTCGGCGAGCGCGGCCTCGACGATCTCCCGGGTCTCGGCCGGTCCGGGCTCGATCGCCTCGTAGATCGGGTCGATAGCGCTCTCTAACAGGACGCCGGTCGGCTCTCCGTCCGCGTCGGTCGGCACCGTCTCGTCGGGGGCCGCGGCGAGCGCGTCGGCGAACCGGTCGAGGGCGACCCCGTTGACCGCGGCGACGTGCATGTCCTCGCGGAACGCGGCCACGGGTCGCTCCGTCGAGACGCGGTCGAGGTCCGCCCGCGTCAGGTAGCGGTCCTCCGCCCACGTCGACTCGTCGTAGCCGTAGCCGAGGACGGGGTCGGCGGGGGCGTCGGAGCCGGACTCCGCCTCCACCTCGGCCGCCCGTTCCGCCAGCAGGTCGACCGCCTCGTCCGGGGAGTCGGCGGCCGAGAGGTCCGCGTGGACGAGGTAGCGCCCGACCGTCGTCAGGTGGGTGTGCGCGTCGACGAAGCCCGGGAGGAGGACGCGCCCGCCGAGGTCGACGACGTCGGTGTCGACCCCTTCGAGGAACTCGACCTCGCGGGTGCTGCCGAGGCGAACGATCGCCCCGTCGCGGACCGCGACCGCCTCGTGGGTCTCGTCGGGCGCCGCGAGCGTGTGGACCTCTCCGTTCACGAACAGTCGATCCGCGGCCGCTGTCATGGAGAGTTCGGCGGGTGGCAGCGTGTTAACCGTTCGGGAAACGGCGACCAATTTATTCGATGACGCCGCGAATCGCCGCGTATGTACGACCGCATCCTACTCCCCACGGACGGCAGCGAGGGCGTCGACCGCGCGATCGACCACGCCGTCGACGCCGCTGACCGATACGACGCGACCTTGCACGTGCTGTACGTCGTCGACAGCGACGTGATCAACGCCTACTCCGGCGACGAGTTCGTCGACGGCTCGGAAGGCGCCGAGGAGACGCTAGAGGAGCGCGGTCGCCAGGCGCTCGACGAGGTGGCGGCCCACGCCGGCGACGCCGGCGTCGACGTCGTCACCGACTTGGTGTACGGCGTCCCCCACGAGGAGATCCTCCGGTACGCCGACAGGGAGGACATCGACCTGACGGTGATGGGCTCGAAGACGCGCTCCGGCGACTACCGGCGGATGCTCGGCTCCGTCACCGAGCGCGTCTCGCGTCGGTCGACCGCCCCGGTCAGCATCGTGAAGACGACGGTCGAGGAGTGAGGCGACCCCGACGACACCGGCGGAAGGCGACGAGTCTCGAGCCGGCGACGCCGCGGCCCCTCCGACGCGGCCGTCACGCTACCCGGTAAGCGGGAGGAGGATCCCGAACACGAACGGTGAGAGAAGCGCGACCGCCGTCCCGAGGAACTCCAGATCGAGTAGCAGGGTCTCCTCCCATCCGGGTACCTGCAGCCCGCCCGCGTGGATGATCGCCTTCCCGACCGCGCCGGTCAGGAACAGACAGACTCCGAGCAGCACACTCCGCTTGGTGGCTTTCGAGTAGTCCAACTCACCGTAGCGTCCCGCCATGTCACTCGCTCGGACGGTCTACTAACGATTCCCATTTCGACGGGTTCGGGCTGGGAAACGGCGAGCGCCCCGCCCGTCGCGACCCCTCACTCCTCTTCCCGTTTCGAGACGGCCGCGGCCTCGTCCAACGGTTCCGACGCGTCCGGTTCGCGGTCGAAGTACGTCCCCAGCGCGCCGGTACGGTCGGTTCGAGAGCGTGCGTACGCGAGATACCAGACGGCGCTTCCCGCGCTGATCCCGACGGCGCCGACGACGGAAATCAGCCCCATCTGGGCGATCAACAGAACGCCGCCGATCACGCCGAGGACCTGTACCACGGGGTAGCCGGGAGAGCGGAACTCCGGGTCGTAGAAATCGCCGCCGACCTCCCGGAAGACGATCACGGAGACGTTCTCCAAGGAGAACACGAGGATGAGAAAGGCGCTAGCCAGCTTCGCGAGGTCCACGACCGGGACGAAGGCGATGAGCGTGAGCAACACCCCACCGGTCACGAGCACGGCGTTCACCGGCGTCAGAAACCGTGGACTGATCCGCCCGATCCGCTCGGGCAGTAGCGAATCACGGCTCATCGCGAGGAGGAACCGCGACGTCCCCAAGACGCCCGCGTTCGCCATGCTGGTGAGTGCAAGCACGGCGGTGACGGCGACGACCGTCACGCCCGCACCTCCGAACACTCGCTCGGCGCCGTCGGCCATCGGGGTCAGGGAGGTGCCGCCGGTCGGACCACCGTGAACGAGGGTATCTGCCGGGACGACGCCGACGATTACGCCCACGACGGCGGTGTAAACGGCCAACATCACCCCGATAGAGATGAGCATCGCGCGCGGGATGTTCCGTCCGGGGTCGCTGATCTCCTCCGCGACGGAGGCGACTTCCCCGATCCCGGCGTACGAGACGAAGACGAAGGCGGTGGCAGTGGCGATCCCACCGAGTCCGTGGCTGACGAACGGCGAATACTGAACCGGGTTCGAGAGCCCGACTCCGCCGACGACGTATGCGCCGAGCACGAGGACGACGAGGCTCACGAGGACGCCCTGCACCTGACCGCTCTTTTCTGTCCCGAACATGTTGAGTAGAATAACGACTCCACCGAGGCCGAGCGCGACCGCCTTCACGAGGGTCGCCGGGACGTTCACGAGTAGCAGCAGGTACGCACCGAGGCCGACAAGCGCGAACGCGCTCTTGAACACGAGCGAAAACCAGACACCGATACCCGCGACCGTGCCGAACAGCGGGCCCATGGCGCGATCGATGTAGAGATACGTACCGCCGTCTTCCGGCATCGCCGTCGCCATCTCCGCCTTCGAGAGTGCGTTCGGAAGGACGATCAGCCCGGCCAACAGGTAGGCGACGATGACCGCCGGCCCCGCCTTCTTAAATCCGACCGCGGGGAGCACGAAGATCCCGCCACCGATCATCGCGCCCATGCTCAGCGTCACCGCCGAGTACAGGCCGAGGTCCCGTTTCAGGTCTCCTTCGCTCATTACGCCATCTCCATTTTGCAAAGGGTTATTTCTTCGGTATCCTCAACAGAGAGACGGTTTTTTCGGTAAAAAGCAATACAGTAATATTTTTGTGGTTTCGGCGACGATTCGACACCTGTGGATCGTTTCGCTCGCTCCCCGGACGCCGCGCCCGCGCCCCGAGCGAGACGAGACGCTACGGGCCTCGCGGTCGGACGGCGGTGTTCACATGTTCATCAATCATCTGAGAGCGGACGAACGGACGACGCTCGTGGAAGAGGCACTCCGGCTGTCCGTGGAGGTCGGCGTCGAAGGGGCCGCGGTGTTCGGCGGCGGTCTCCTGCTGTACTTCGTCGTCGGGGGACTCCTAACGAACGCGATACGACCGAGGACACCGTACCCCCTGTTCTCGATCCAGTCCGACCCGGTGCTCCTCTCTCTCGGGGCGTTGGTCGGCGCTTTCACCGTGCAAGCCGCCGGCTCGCTGCTCTTGTATCGGTTCTACGTCGGGGACGAAGACGGGTCGGCCGCGTCGATCGCATTGGGTCTCGTCGCGTTGGGGGCCGGCGGTGGACTCCTCCAGATGACACTGCCGGCGGCTTGGGAACTGCTGATCCCCCTCGTCTGACCCCGGCGGCCACCGACCGGCCGACGGCCTCTCCCGGGGTCCCCGGGCGTCCTCGGTCTCCCAGCGACCGCGTACGTCACAGTCTCGCTTCGACGTCGCCGGCGACGGCCGACAGCGCTTCCTCCGCGACGGCGACGCGGTCCGAGAGACTGCAGAACCCGTGGGCCATCGCCGGGTAGTGGCGGTGCTCGACCGGCGTCCCCTCACCGTCGAACCGCTCCGCGAGCGCCGCCCCGTCGTCCCGGAGGGGATCGAACCCGGCGGTGACGACGGTCGCGGGCGGAAGCCCGCCGAGGTCGCCCGCGCGGAGGGGCACCGCGAACGGGTTGTGCGCGTCCACGGGGCTCCGGAGGTACCGGTCGTAGAACCACCGCATGTCCGCGCGGGTGAGCAAGGGGCCGTCGGCGTTCTCGCGGTACGAGTCGGTCTCGAAGTCGTCGCCCGCGATCGGGTAGAGGAGGAACTGGCCGGCGACGTCGACGGCGCTGTCGCCCAGTTCCCGACGGTGCAGACAGGCCGCGAGCGCGAGCGTCGCCCCGGCGCTGGTGCCGGAGACGCCGAGCCGGTCGGGGTCGCCGCCGACCGCCGCCGCGTTGTCCGCGACCCACTCCACGGCCGCGGCCGCCTCGTCGACGGCGACGGGGAAGGGGTGTTCGGGCGCGAGCCGGTAGTCGACGGAGACGACGACCGCCCCCGTGCGAGTCGCCAGCTCGCGACACGGACCGTCGATGGAGTCGAGGGTGCCGAGCGTCCAGCCCCCGCCGTGGAAGTGGACGAGGGTGCGGGCGGGCGGCGTCGATCCGTCGAGGGCCGCCTCGGGTCGGTACACCCGCACCGGCAGTTCGCCGTGGGGACCGTCGAACGCGAGGTCCCTGACGTCGGCGACGGCGGGCTCCGGGTCGCCGGAGAACACCTCGTCCTCGACGCGCCTCGCGGCGCCGACGGAGAGGGCGTGCCACTCGGGGAGCCCGAGCGCCTCGATCTCGTCGACGACGGCCGCCAGTTCGGGGTCGAGTTCGTCCGCGCGCATGGCGGACGGAGGCGGTGCCCCTTTGTAAGTCGGTCGGCAACGTCAGGCGATGAACGTCCGGCTGACCTACGAGGACGGGACGATTCGGGTCGACGCCGGAGACTCGGCCGGGGGCGCCTCGGAGGAGTCGACGGACGACGAAGCCGGATCGACCGACTGCGAGCCCCTCGCGTCGCTCCCGCCGCTCCCGGGCGTCGAGGCCGACCCGCGCTCGGGGACCGGCCGCGCACCGGCCTACCGCTACGCCGCGATCCGCCGCGCGCTGGAGGTCGCCGGCGCGAGCGTCGAGGACCACGTGCTGGACGCGAGCGACCGGGCCGCGCGGGAGGCGGGGCTCCCGGACGCGCTCGCGACCGACTACGACCTGCGGGAGTACCAGCGCGAGGCGCTCGACGCGTGGCGCGACGCGGGCGACCGCGGCGTGCTCGAGCTCCCGACCGGGGCGGGAAAAACCGTGATCGCGATCCGCGCGACGGTCGAACTCGGCGTCCCGACGCTCGTCGTCGTTCCCACGGTCGACCTCCTCGACCAGTGGCAGCGCGAGCTCGAGCGCGAGTTCGACGTGCCGATCGGGCGGTTCGGCGGCGGCGAGCAGCGTCGGGAGGCGATCACGGTGTCGACGTACGACTCGGCGTACCTGAAGGCCGGCGGCGTCGGCGACGCCTTCGAGCTGGTCGTCTTCGACGAGGTCCACCACCTCGGCGGCGAGGGGTACCGCGACGTCGCCCGGCTGCTCGCGGCGCCCGCGCGCCTCGGGTTGACGGCGACCTTCGAGCGCCCGGACGGCGCCCACGAGACGGTCGCGGAGCTGATCGGCGACCGCGTCTACGCGCTCGACGTCGACGACCTCGCTGGCGACCACCTCGCGCCGTACGACATCCGCCGGATCGAGGTGGAGCTGACGCCCGAGGAGCGCGAGCGCTACGACGAGAAGCAGGGCGCGTTCGTCGAGTACGTCCGCGAGGCGGGGATCACCTTCTCCAGCGGGAGCGACTACCGGGAACTGGTCAAGCGTTCCGGCAACGACCCCGCGGCCCGCGAGGCCCTCCTCGCGAAACAGGACGCCCGCGAGATCATGATGAACGCCGACCGGAAGGTCGACCGGTTGGAGTCGATCCTCGACCGGCACCGCGACGACCGCGTGATCGTCTTCACCGCCCACACCGACCTCGTCTACCGGCTCTCGGAGCGGTTCCTACTTCCGGCGATCACCGCGGAGACGGGGGCGAAGGAGCGACGGGAGATCTTGGAGCGCTTCCGCGAGGGGACCTACGGCCGCGTCGTCGCCGCGAACGTGCTCGACGAGGGGGTCGACGTGCCGGACGCGAACGTCGCGGTCGTCCTCTCCGGGTCGGGCAGCGAACGGGAGTTCACCCAGCGGCTCGGGCGGGTGTTGCGGCCCAAAGAGGACGGCGGGCGGGCGATACTCTACGAGGTCGTCAGCGCGGAGACCGCGGAGGAACGGGTGGCGAGCCGGCGGCGCTGAACGGCGAACGTCCGAGAGATCATATTTGCATCGACCCGAGCGACCGCGGCGGTTGCTTATAAACGGTCGGTGGCGCGTGCCTGCGAGGCCGCCTCGCGGCCGAGTGGCACGCGCGAGGTCGCCCCCGCGAGCCACGACGCGTGTCCCTTTCACGAGCCATTCTTCGGCTTTCGTAGGCGGCTCACTCATCGAAGCCCGTCCACTATCGTGCTTGCGAGTCGCTCGGCGCTACCGCCCCGTCGACCCTGTCGTTTGTCACTGTCGAGAAAAAACGGCACGCATGGGCAGCGACGGTCTCATCGAGCTCGATCAGGAGTGTTGGATTGCGTTCGCGAAGTACAATCTGTTGCTGGCAACGGCGTTCGGTATTCTCGCCGTGGGCGCCCGGACAATACTGGCGGACAACGTCTTGCTGATCGTCGAAAACGGAGCGCTCGCGCTGTTGTTCGGCGCCATCCAGACGTACGCCTGGCTCTCGTCCTGACGCGTTTCGGCTCCGGCGACCACTCAAAAATGACGAGCTACCGGGATCCGACGGCTCCCGTCGATTCAGTCGTCGCCGTTCATGTCGAGCGAGCGCTTCTCGCCGAGCTCCTCCTCCAAGCTCCCGCGCTCCCAGCTCCGAACGGCGTCGCCCTCGACCTCGGCGCGGAGCTTCTCCTCTAAGAGGTTCACGGCGACGCTGTTGGCCCCCTCCGGGATGATCACGTCGGCGTGCTTCTTCGACGGCTCGATGAACTGCTCGTGCATCGGCTTCACCGTCGAGAGGTACTGGTCGATGACGCCCTCCAGGTCGCGGCCGCGATCGATGACGTCCCGGCGGATCCGGCGCAGGATCCGGACGTCGGCGTCGGTCTCGACGAACAGCCGCAGGTCCATCATGTCGTTTATCTCCTCGTCGTACAACGCGAGGATCCCCTCCAGCACGATGACGTCGGTGGGTTCGACCGTCACGCGCTCCGCCTTCCGGTTGTGGATCTCGAAGTCGTACTGCGGCATCTGGACGGACTGGCCCTCCAGCAGCGCTTCGAGGTGCTCGCGGAGGAGCTCCCACTCGAACGCCGACGGGTGGTCGTAGTTGACGGACTGTCGCTCCTCGAAGTCGAGGTGCGAGAGGTCCTCGTAGTAGTTGTCCAACGGGATGCGGGTGACGCTGTCGCCGAGGTCGCGGGTGACGAGCCGGGAGACGGTCGTCTTCCCCGCGCCGGTCCCTCCCGCGATCCCGATCACGAACGAGGGAATGGTCATGTGCTGGCTCGAACGCCGGAGGGTTTGAACCCTCCTCTTCGGTTCGCGGCCACGAGCCGAGCGAGGCGTCAAGCGCGTCGCGAACTGGCGCCAGGTGCGTCGCGATCCGGAGTCGAGCGCGTCGCGGCGTCGGGACGA
Source organism: Halorubrum sp. Ea8 (assembly GCF_002252925.1). NCBI lineage: Archaea > Methanobacteriati > Methanobacteriota > Halobacteria > Halobacteriales > Haloferacaceae > Halorubrum > Halorubrum sp. Ea8. The sequence continues at coordinate 57,315 of NZ_NHPF01000108.1, read as the reverse complement.
GGGAACCGTCGTTTTCAGTACCGATCGGGTGGCTACGGTCGGAACGGATATAACGATACCGGGGGCAGCTTTTAGCCGTTTGCGTGGGATCCACGGTCCATGCGAACAGACACCACGGTTCGTGACGTGATGCATCGCGAGTTCCTCGGCGTGAGCGAGTCCGACGGCCTGACCGACGCGGCGGCGCTGATGGTCGAGGAGGAGACCGACTGCCTCGTCGTCGTTCGCGGCGGCGAGCCAGTCGGACGGCTCGGCTCTCGGGACGCGCTCGGTGCGCTCCTCGACGCCGACGTCCAGAGCGAGGGAGACGCAGGCGGTCCCACGGTCGGGTCGGTGATGGGACCGCCCCTTCCGACGGTGACGCCGGACGACTCGCTCGCGGCAGTCGAGGAGCGCCTCGTCTCCGAGGGGGCCGACCGCGTCGTGGCGGTCGAGGGCGGCGAGGCGGTCGGCGTCGTCACCGCCGGCGACGCGCTCGCCGCGGGCGCACCGCGGACCGGCGACGGGGCTCGCGAGGCCGCAGTCGCCGACGAGTCGCTCCACGGAACGCGGCGCGGCGACGAGGGGATGCTCGGCTCGGACGGCGGCGTCGACTCGACGAGCGATGCCGCCGCGACGGACGCGTCGGGATCGGCGACGCAGGGCGTCTGCGAGAGCTGCGGGGCGCTCGTCCCGGACCTGGTGACCGCCAACGGGCAGGCCGTCTGTCCGGAGTGCCGCGAGGTGTGAGCCGTCCGACCGGCTCTCTTCCCGTCGTCCCGACCGGCGGCCGCGACCGGATCGCGTCGGTACCCTCATCCCGCGGCGCGCCGAACGAGCGAACGAATGTCAGACGACGAGCGCCCGACGGTCGCGCCGGCGACGGTCGACGACGTCGACGACGTCACCGACCTGTGGGTCGCGCTGGCGGAGGACCAGCGAAGCCACGGCTCCACGCTGCTCGCCGAGCCGAACCGCACAGCGGTGCGCGAGTGGGTCGCGCGTTCGGTCGTCACCGGTGAACTGCTCGTCGCTCGCGACGGCGACCTCGACGGCGCCCCGGTCGGCTTCGTCGGCTTCTCGATCGACCGCGAGGGCTACGAGCGCGACCGCGTCCGCGGAACGGTGAGCAACCTGTTCGTGGTCTCCGAACGCCGCGGCGAGGGTATCGGCGCCGACCTCCTCGACGCCGCCGAGCGCGCGCTGGCGGCGGCGGGCGCCGAAACGGTCGCGCTGGAGGCGCTCGCCGACAACGACCGGGCCCGCGCGTTTTACGACAGTCGCGGGTACGACCTCCACCGCGTCGAGCTGACGAAGTCGCTGTCGGAGCGGGTCGGCGACGAGTCCGACGCCGGGGGGTCCGCGGGCGGAACCGAGTGACCGCGGACGAACGTCAGGCTCGCCGAAAGCGACACGCACTCATAGGAGGCCCGAGTACGCCAATCCGCGCCAGGGGAGCATGGGCGGTTCATGCACTCGACTTGTAATCGAGACTTCCGGGGTTCAAATCCCTGCCCTGGCTTCGCGCCCTCCTCCGAGAATCGTACGGATCCGCCGGGATCCGTTTATGTACTCGCCACACGGATCCGCGGTATGGACCGGACCGACACCGCGCTGCTCGGCGTCGCCGGGGTCGTCGCCGCTCTCGTCCTCGCCATCGTCTTCGCCGCCGGCGTCCTGTTCGGCCTCGACGAGTCCGTGACTCGGCCGATCCGGCTGCTCGCCGTCGAACCGTTCGCGTGGATCGTCGTCGCGGCGCTGCTCGTCGCGGTCGTCGGTCACGCGTACATCGACGGCTGACGACGCGGACGGGGGGCCGGGCCGTCGCTCCCGCGTCAGCGAACGACCGTCACGGGGACCGGCGAGTTCTGGAACACCGACTTCGCCACGTTGCCGACGAGGAGCCGGTCGGCGAGCGACCCGCTGTGCGTCCCGATCACGACCGCGTCGAAGTCGTCAGCGCGCTCGACGATCCGGCTCGCCGGCGACCCGACCTCGGACTCCACCTTCACCTCGACACCGTACTCCGTGGCGATCTTTCCCGCCCGTTCGAACACGTCCTCGGAGAGCTCTCGGACCCGCTCCTCGCTGTCGTCCGCGAGCGCGATTCCCGTCGCCGCACCCATCATCCCGGAGGGCTCGCCGACGACGTGTAACACCGTCACGTCGGCGTCCCGATGTACGTCGAGCGCGTAGCGGAGCGCCCGTTCGGCGAGCTCTGAGTCGTCCATGGCCACCAGTACGCGCTCTACCATGGTACATGTACACGCGCCACGGGGGTAAACGCTTGCGGGCTCGGACGACTCGACCGGCGTCGGGCCTTTGCTTACTCCCCGTCGTCGATCTCTCGGACCGCCCGCAGTAAAGCGTCGAGCGCGGCGTCGACCGCGGCGCGTTTCACGGCGTCGCGGTCCCCGTCGAGGGCGACGCGCTCGCTCCGGACGAACGACGCCTCGGTCCCCCACGGCGCTGCGTACGCGACGCCGACGTACACGAGCCCGACGGGCTTCTCCGCGGTGCCGCCGTCCGGTCCGGCGATTCCGGTGGTGGCGACCGCCCACGTCGTGTTGGCGTGATCGCGCGCGCCGGCCGCCATCTCCTCCGCGACCGCCGCGCTCACGGCCCCCTCGGCGTCGAGCGACTCGCGGGAGACGCCGAGCACCTCCCGCTTCGCGTCGTACGCGTAGGTGACGAACCCCCGGTCGAAGTAGGCGCTCGCGCCGGGGACGTCCGTCACGCGCGACCCGACCAGCCCGCCGGTCAGCGACTCCGCGACCGCGAGCGACTCGCCGCGGTCGGTCAGCAGTTCGCCGAGGACCTCCGCGGTCGACTCCGTCTCGTCCATGCCCTTCGTCTGACCCGCACGCCCGTGGGATTTACGCTCGGGGGGACGCAAGCGCTCCCATGACGGACTGGGACGAGCGATTTGCGTCCGGCGAGTATCCCCGGGAGCCGGAGCCGTCGCCCGTGTTGCGCTCGTACGAGCCCGCGATCTCCGACGGACGCGCGCTCGACGTCGCCGCGGGCACCGGCCGGAACGCGGTGTTCTTAGCCGACGCCGGCTACGACGTCGACGCGCTCGACGCCTCTCGCGAGGGGCTACGCATCATCGGCGAGCGCGCCGCGGACCGGGGGATCGGCGACCGGATCGAACCGGTCCTGGGCGACGTCTCCACGTACGCCTTCCCGAGCGAGGCGTACGAGCTGATCACGATGAGCTTCTTCCACGTGCTCGACCGCTTCGCCGACCTCGCCGAGGCGCTCGTCCCCGGCGGCTACCTCTTCGTCGAGGGACACCTCCGGTCCGCGTCGCCGACGCCGTCCGGTCCGAGCGACGACCGGTACCGGTTCGCCGCCAACGAACTCCTGCGGGCGGGGCTCGGCCTGACAGTGCTGTACTACGACGAGACGACGGAGGAGCGCCCCGACGACCGACGCCGCGCGACGGCCCGCCTGCTCGCCCGCCGGTCGACCGGCGGGCGACAGTCGTATCCGCCGCGGCCCGGCGGGGAGCCGGCCGATGACTGAGGGCGGATCGCACGGGGAGTCGCTCCGCGCGCTCGTGGCGTCTGCCGTCGGCGACGACCTCTCGGGGTCCGACGACCCGGTTGCTGTCGTCGAGCGCGGTGACGACCCCGGACCCGCGGCGCGGCTCTCCGGGCTCGTCGCCGGCGACGACTCCGTCGCGGGCGTGGTCCCGCGGATCGACGCGTCGATCGCTCGCTCGGTCGCGGACGGGGTCGAGGGGACGGTGCGACTCGTCTTCACCGGACGCGCGAGCGATCGGTTCGACGGGCCCTCGGGCGCCGCCGTCCGTTCGATCCTCTCGGGCCACGGCGTCGAGGCGTACCGCCACGAGGGCGACTCGCCGGTCGGGATCCTCCTCGTCGGCGACCGCGCCGTCGTCGGGCTGTTCGACGACGCCGGGCTCGCCGCGATCCTGTGGTCCGACGCGCCGCCAGTCCGCGAGTGGGCGGCCGCGACCTGTCGCCGGTTCCTCTCGGCCGCCGAGCCGGTGTGACGGCCCGCAGCGCGGCGTCGACGACCGCGTGCGCACGCGGCGCACCGCTTTTAAATACGCCCGGCGAAGCGACTCGTATGAAGGCAGCGCTCCTGCTCATCGTCGGTTTCCTGGGACTGGTTCAGACGCTCGCCCCGCGCCCCGTCGTGCGGGCGTGGACGAAGGTCGTCTACCGCGACGCGGGCGACGCGGAACCCCGAGAGTGGGCCTACGTCGCCGCGCGAGCCGAGGGAGCGGTGCTCGCGCTCGTCTCGATGGCGGGGCTGTACCGCCTCGCGACGGCCGAAGCCGACGACAGTGGGCCGATCCAGGCGCCCGACGAGCCGACGGACGAGTAGCTCGGGCGAGCCCCGCCGCGAGCGACCGCGACCGCGGTTTCCGCCGCTGGGCTCAGTCGTCGCTGGGCTCAGTCGTCGCTGGGCTCAGTCGTCGCTGGGCTCAGTCGTCGCTCGGGTCCACCGGTTCCTCTGGGAGTTCGGTCGACGTCTCGCCGTCGGTCGACGTGTCGGGAGCGGCCGCTTCGTCGGACGTCGCCTCCTCGTCGGCCAGATACGACCGGCCGCCGTCCGGACGCTCACCGGTTCTCAAGACGTGGCAGTCGCGGCACCGCGCCTCGTACGACTCCTCGGCGCCGACGAGGATGGTCGGGTCCTCGGTGTGGGCGGGCTCGCCCTCGATGAGCCGCTGGTTCCGTGAGGCGGGTTCGCCGCACACCGAGCAGATCGCCTGGAGCTTGTCGACGTACTCGGCGGTCGCCATGAGCTGCGGGAGCGGCTCGAACGGCTCGCCCCGGAACGTCTGGTCGGTGCCGGAGACGATCACGCGGGTGCCGGCGTCGGCGAGCCCGTTACACACCTCGACGAGCGCGTTCGAGAAGAAGTTCGCCTCGTCGACCGCGACGACCTCCGGGTACGGCTCGTCGTCAAGGATCGCCAGCGGCCCGTCGCCCTCGTTATCGACGACGGTCGCGTCCCACTGGCGACCCGTGTGACTGCCGATCGTCGTCTCCCCGTAGCGGTCGTCGACCGCGGGCTTGTACACCGCGACCGACTGCCCGGCGATCTCGGACCGGCGGAGGCGGCGCAACAGCTCCTCGGTCTTCCCCGAGAACATCGACCCCGAGATGACCTCGATCCACCCGGATCGAGTGATGGCGTGCATGAGCGATCGGGCTGGTGCCAGCGACTAAACCGTTTCTCTCCCGGCCCGTCGCAGGGGCGGAACGGCGGTCGGATCGCGGTCAGACGCCGCTCGCGAGCGCGACGACCACCGCGGCGGCGACGACGTACACCGCGGCCGAGACCGCCCAGTCGCGCCGGATCGTCGCGAGCCGCTGCCGGGGGATTCCCCGGGCGCGCGGGAGCGGGACGAGCGCGAAGAAGCCGATCATCAACGCGAGCATGACCGGCGACGCGACGGCGAGCGCGACCGGGGCGCCGACGCCGAGTCCGACCTGAACCGCGGAGACGAGACCGACGAAGAGGAGCCCCGAGCCGCCGCCGGCGACGTAGTGGACCCACGTGGCCAGCCGCTCCGGGGCCCGGTCGACCGACGTGTTTGTGAGCACGCTCGCGGCGACCCTGGGAGCCGTCGTCCCCTCCGGGAGCCGAGGCATCACGCGGTCCATCGCGAGCGTCGCGAGCAGTCCGACGACCGGCCCGAGTGCGAGGCCGGCGAGCAGCGAGAACGTGGCCATCGCCGATCGGTACGGCCGCGACCGGCTTCAGTCTCCCGACGGGTCGATCTCCTCGCCGCCGATCACGACCCGCGAGACGTCCGCGGCGCCCGCCCGCCGGACGATCGCCCGGACGAGGTCGCGCGCGCCGGCGAGGTTGTCGGAGTCGCCGTCGAGGGCGAGCAGGTCCGCGTCGGCGCCGGGCTCGACGACTCCCCGGTTTAGCCCCGCGATCTCGGCGCCGTTGACGGTCGCCATCCGCAGGACGTCGCGCGCGGGCAGGTCGGCCAGCTTGGCGGCGAACTCCATCTCGCGGAACATCGAGGGGGAGTCGAGCATCACGTTATCGGTGCCCAGCGCGACGGTCGTCCGCTCCGCGAGCTCGCGGACCGGCGGCACGCCGACGTTCGTCACGAGGTTCGAGCGCGGGCAGACGACGACCGGCGTGCCGCGGTCTTCGAGGCGTTCGAGATGAATCTGTTCGGCGTGGACCATGTGGACGAGGAAGTCCGGGTCGAGGTCCATCGCCGGGTTGACGTCGTCGGCGTCGCGCTCGCCCGCGTGGATCCCGAACAGCTTCCCCGCCTCGCGGGTCTCCCGCCGCACCGCGTCGAAGTCGGCGTCGCGGGCGCCGGAGGCGCCGTAGCCGTCGGCGACCGAGAGGACATCGGGGTCGTCGCGGCCGAACACGACGGGGTCGATCGCGCGCTCGCCGAAGGCGACGCCCTCGCCGGCGACCGCGTCCCGAAGCGCGGCCACGCCGTCGACGCCGCCCTCGCGGAACTCCAGGAAGGTGGCGGTGCCGGTCGACTCCATGTACCGGAGCGTCCGGGCCATCGCCGCCACCTTCTCCTCGCGGCTCGCCGACCGCAGGAGCCGGTGTTTGAGTCCGTCCGGCGGGGCGACGAGCTCGTCGAGCGAGAGCCCCTCGCCCGCCTCCTTGGCGATGGAGTCGCCGATGTGGGTGTGGGCGTTGACGAAGGCGGGGAGGATCACGTCGTCGCTCTCGACGGACGCCTCTTCGATGCGGACGATCTCGCCGCCGTCGACGACCACCCGTCCCTCGACGGGCTCGAAGGCCTCGCCGACGAGTATCGTCCCCTCCAGATGCATACCTCACGGTCGCCAGCCCGGGGTTAAAACGTCACGGGAACGGGGCGGTGGAGGGCCTCAGCCCCCCTACTCGAACTCGTCGAGCGTCGTCGCCATCGCCCCGCGCACCTCGCTCACGAGCCCGTCCGGGTCGAGGTCGAGCACGTCCGCGGCCGCGCGTCCGACGCGGTCGGTGGCCGGCTCGGGCGCGTACACGCCGAGGCGCCACTGGTTGCGCTGTGCGGTCCGGAGCGCGGAGACCAACGGCGACTGTCGCTCCAGCCGGCGGATCTCGCCGCTGACCGTCACGCGGGCGGTCGACTCCCGCATGGACGGCTCCGGCGGCACGTCGAGGATCACGTGCTCGCGGTCGACGCCGGCCTCCTCGGCGATCTCGCGCTCCAGGCCGACCTCGGCGTCGCGGTCCGCCTCGTGAACGCGCTCGGGGACGTCGTCGTACTCGGCCCACACCGCCAGCTTGTAGAGGTCGCGCTCGTCGTAGCGGCGGGAGAGCTCGCCGGTCGCCCGGCAGTCGCGGATCGCGGCGAGGAAGTCGTGGTCGTCCATGCGCCGGAGATCGGTCGCCGTCGTCGCTGTCGCGTCGAGCAGGTCGCTCGCGGACCGCCGCAGCATCGCCTTCGAGATGCGCGCGACGTGGTGCGTGTAGACGACCGGATTCATCAGCGCGCGGGCGAGCAGGAGGCTCTCCGCGGTCTGGACGTTCCCCTCGTCGAGGACGAGCTCCGGGCCGTCTCCGTCCGGGCCGACGCCCGCCGCGTCGCCCTCTCGCTCGACGAACGTCAGCTCGCGGACGAACCGCTCCGTGTCGATGGTGCCGTACGGGACGCCGGTGTGGTAGGCGTCGCGCACGAGGTAGTCCATGCGGTCGACGTCGAGCTCGCCCGAGACGAGCCCGGCGTACGTCCCCTCGCCGGCGACGAGTCCGGCGATCCGGTCCGGGTCGAGGTCGCGGTCGCGGAGCACCTCGCCGACCGCGCCGGTCGCGAGCAGCCCGCCGACGTCGTCGTGGTACTTCCCGGTCCGGCGGTGGGTGAGCGACTCCAAGTTGTGGCTGAACGGCCCGTGTCCCACGTCGTGGAGCATCGCCGCCGCCTCGATCCGCTCGGCCCGCTTCCCGGCGATGCCGAGGTGGTCGAGCGCCCGGCTGGCGAGGTGGTAGACGCCGAGGCTGTGCTCGAAGCGGGTGTGGTTCGCGGAGGGGTAGACGAGCTGGACCGTCCCGAGCTGTTTCACGTGGCGGAGGCGCTGGACCGCGGGGGTGTCGATCAGCTCGGCGGCGACACCGTCGATCTCGATGTGGTCGTGGACGGTGTCCTTGACCGTGATCATGGGGAGCGGTTCGTCGGCATCTGGTAAAAGGAGTGGGAGGGCCGGCGGCGGCCGGCGGGAACCGCGGCTATTATTTATAAGGGTCGTCCGCAAAGGTCGGTGTATGTACGAGTTGCTCATCGGGATCGATAACGCGACCGACAGCCGCGCGGTCGCGCAGGCGGAGGCCGTCGCCGACCTCCCGCACGCGGCCGACGAGACGAAGGCGACCCTGTGTCACGTGTTCCAAGACAACCCCGAGGGAGCCTCTGTCCACCAGCTGTCCGCGGTGCGGCGCGCCCGGGAGACGCTCGAAGCGGCGGGGGTCACCTGCGTCCACTACGAGGCGAGCGGCGATCCGTCCGACGAGTTGCTCTCGGCCGCCGCCGACATCGACGCGAACGCGATCTGCGTCTCCGGGCGCAAGCGCCGACCGTCGGGGAAGGCCGTCTTCGGGAGCGTGACGCAGGACGTGATCCTCGGGAGCGATCGACCGGTGTTCGCGGTGCCGGCGCCGCGGGAAGAGTGAGCGGGGACGACTGATCGGGGACGCCTGAACGGGTTACGTCCGCGTGCCAACGGTCCGGAGCCCGAGCACGTCGCGCGCGGCCTCGCCGACCGCGTCGACGTGCTCCGGCGGACAGTAGACGCCGAGCGTCCAGCGGCGGCGCTCGGCGCTCCGCAGCCCGCCGACGAGCTCGGAGGCGTCCTCCAGCCGCTGCGGGACGCCGTCGACGACGACGGTGGAGCCGGACTCCTTCAACCCGGGCCGAGAGGGGACGTCGACGACCACCGCCTCGCGGTCCAGTCCGACGGCGTCGGCGATCTCGCGCTCGGCGGCGACCTCCTCGGCGTGACCCGCGTCGACGGTTCCCGCCGGCACGTCGGCCAGCCCGACCCACACCGCTCGCTTGTAGAGGTCGCGGCGCTCGATGCGCCGGCCGAGCTCGGGGACGGTCTCGCGGAGCTCGACGAGCAGGTCGTGGTCGGCCATGCGGCGGAACGTCGCAACGTCGGCGTCGGTGCGGTCGAGGTAGCGCTCGCAGGCGCGCTCCAGCATCGCGCCGGCGACCCGCGAGACGTGGTGGCGGTAGACGACCGCGTTCATCAGCGAGCGGGCGACGAGCAGGCTCTCCGCGGTCGGGACGTTTCTCTCCGCGAGCACGAGCTCCGCCCGCTCGGGATCGACAGAGCCGGAGTCGCTGGCTCCGTCGCTCCCGGCCGAGCCGCCCTCGCCCGCCAGTCGGAGCTCGTTGACGAGCCGTCCGGTGTCGACCGTGCCGTACGGGACGCCCGTGTGGTGGGCGTCGCGCACGAGGTAGTCCATGCGGTCGACGTCGAGCTCGCCCGAGACGAGCGCCCCGAGCCCGCCGTCGCCCGCGATCAGCGAGGCGACGCGTTCGGGGTCAAGCCCGTTGCGCTCCAAGACTTGGCACACCTCCCGGTCCGCGTCGGTCAGCAGCCACGCCACGTCGTCGTGGTCGCGCCCGGTCGCGCGCCGGATGATCCCCTCGGTCTGGTGCCCGTACGGGCCGTGGCCGGCGTCGTGGAGGAGCGCCGCCGCGCGGACGTGAGCCGCGGTGTCGTCGTCGAGGTCGAACCCCTCGACGGCGCCGCGCGCGAGGTGGTAGACGCCGAGGCTGTGCTCGAAGCGGGTGTGGTTCGCGGAGGGGTACACCAGCCTGACGGTGGACAGCTGTTTGATGTGGCGCAGTCGCTGGAAGGCGGGCGTGTCGATCAGTTGGGCGGCGAGGTCGCCGAGCCGGACGTGACCGTGGACGCTGTCCTTTATCGCCTTCATCGTCCGGGCGTCGGCCGCAGACGGATTGGTCGTTTCGACTCGGCGCCGGCGTCGGTCGGGGGGCGAGCCGGCCCGCGGACGACGCGGGCTCGGGGCGGCGACCGTCCGGGGCGGGTCACTCGTCGACGATCTCGACGTCGAACCGCTCCTCTAAGGCCCGGACGACGGAGCCGCCGACGCCGGCCGTCGCGGCGCGACCGTCCTCCACCGCGAACAGGTCGTCCTCGTCGACGTCGAGCTCGTCCGCGAGCTCTTCGACGGTGAGCCCGGCGTCTCGCCGGGCCGCCGCCACCTCGTCGCCGTAGCCGGAGACGAGGTACGGGAGGCGGTCGGACTCGTAGCTCGTGCCGTCCTCCTCCCAGTGCTTGGAGTCGCCGGTCACGGAGTCGTACATCTTTGCCTGCTTCCGCGCGAGCTCCTTCTTCCGGCTCTCAGATCCGGACGACTCGGCGCTGGCGCCGCCCGGGCTCCCCCCGGAGCTACCGCCGCGACTGCCGCCAGAGCCGGAGCCGCCCCCGCCCTGCGGCGCGTTGCCCGCGTCGTCGTGCGGCCGGCAGTCCGAGCACACCAGCAGCTTCGCGCCGGCGACCGTGGCCCGCTGGAGCTTCGTGGTCTCCCGCCCGCAGAGCTCACAGGCGTCGCCGTCGTCGCCGCCGCCGCCACCGCCCGTTGAGTACTTCGTCATACCGCGAGTGGTAGACCCGGACGGTTAAAAAGTCGTGGAGGGGCGGCCCATCGGGCGAGCGGTGGGTCGACGGCGCCGTCGACCCACCGCTCGCCGATGTCGTCGCGGTAGTACATGTTCGGCATCACGACGTCGTCGATGCGACCGTACGCCTGCTCGCGAGCGGCCTGCATCGTCTCGCCCGTTCCGGTGACGACGATCGGCATCCCGCTCTCGCCGGCGGCCCGCCACTGGCCGTCGACCCGCTTCGCGTCTTCGAGGTGGATTCCCTCCCTGCTCTCCGTCTCGAACACCACGGCGGCGTTCCGCGAGTTCTCGTCGTACGTCTTCTCGTCGTCGAACGGGAACGGCGGGAGCACGATGCGCACGGCGATCTGGTAGCCGTTGTGGACCTCCACCCCGGGGTCGTTGCCGTGCGCGAGGTCGTAGAAGAACTCGCCGGTGGACGACTCGATCGACTCCTCCTGTAACGCGATCGTCGGGTACCCGAACCGCGGCGTGAACTCCAGCGGGTAGATCCCGTGCTCGTTCACGATGCAGTTGATGTCGATACTGCCGACGTACCCCTCGTCGGCGAGCCAGCCTTCGATTTTGCCGAAGGTTTCTTCGAATAACTCGTTCTGGCCCGCCCAAAACATCGAAGTCCCCATCTCGCCGGTCGAGGGACCGATGTTCCCTGGGAACAACTTCTTATGCTCGAAATTGAAGTTGACCTGGTCGATGAACTCGTCGCCGTTGAAGAAGCCGCAGATAGCGATTTCAACGCCCTCTACTTTGCGTTGCAACTGGAAGCCCTTCATCCGGTGGCCCCACGCCTTCTTGTACGCGTTCAGGACGTCGACGACGTCGCTCCCGTCGCCCTCGTTCCCGACGTACAGCAGCCGCTTGACGTTCTGGACCTCGCCGAGCGGTTTGATGACGTACGGGGCGGGGTTCTCCTCCACGTGTCGGATGCCGTCGTCGAAATCGCGGAAGACGTGGTGTTCGATCGTGTTGACGCCGTGGTCTTCGAGGACCTCCATCGCGTACCCCCGGTCCTCTTCGAGGCGGTCGGTGTTCGGCGTCCCGCCGACGACGGCGTTCCCGTCCTCGCGGAGCTCCGCGGCGAGCGCCCCGGTGCCGACGTCGGAGCCGACCCAGATGTCGTCGAAGACGACGACGTCGGCCCAGTCGACCTCGGCCTCCCAGTCGTCGGTCTTCCGAACGAACCCGTCGCCGATCTCCCGGTCGCTCTCGGCCTCGATGTAGTACTTCACCTCGTGGCCCTCGCGGTGGACCTGCCAGGCGAGGTCGGTGATCAGCGCGGCCTCGGCCGAGACGAACAGGAAGCGAGCGGGGTCCATACGGCGGTCTCACGCGACGAGGACTTGAGTGTGGGTGTCGGTCCCGCGCTACTGTCCGACGACGTCCGGTTCGAGCGCGCCGACCGCCTCGAGGATCGTCTCGACGTCCCCCTCGTCGACGCCGTTCTCCCGGAGCGCCTCGCCGAGGTAGGTCGCGACGCGACCGAACGCCTCCGCCGTGACTCCCATCCCCTCGTGTGCCTCCCGCATGTCGGCCCCCTCGTACGAGACCGGGCCGCCGGCGACGGCGCTGACGAACTGCACCTGATGGGCGTACAGCGCCTCCCTATCGACGCCCTCGAAGTACGGTTCGAGGAGCGGATCGTCGAAGACGCGGTCGTAGAAGTCGGACACGACGGCCTCGACGGCTTCGCGACCGCCGATGTCGGCATAGATCGATTGGCTCTCGGTCATCAATTCGATCGCATTTCTTGCGGCATAAGACTGGTTCGAAAGAACATGTTCGGTGATATCGTCCGCGATCCGCCGGGCGGGCGACGCGTGCGTGTCGAACACGTTCGGGTGAATCCTGATCCGCGTGGCGGCCGGCGATCCGATATGCGACACGAACGGCTCGACGCGCGACGGACATCGGCCGTTCGAGCGCCCGACGACGGTTCGGCCGACGAGGAGTCGGCCGACGGCGACTTCGAAGATCCGGACCACGTCCGGCGGCAGATACTGGGCCGAGCGGAGCGGATCGAGCGCCGCGAGGTCGCGGAGGCGATCTCGTCGCTCGAGGCGCGCGGCGGCCTCACCGACGAGCAACGCGAGACGGTCCGTCTCCTCGGAGCCGCGATAGCCCGGGAGCTGACGGCGGCGCCCGAGTCGGCCCTAGAGGGAACCGCGCGGGACGAACCGGCGGCCGTTCGGGCCGTCGCGCGGTTGTTCGACGTCGAGAGCGAGTAGCCGCGACCCCGCCCCTACGCCTCGACCTTCGGGAACTCGGCGACGAACTCGTCCGCCGCCTCCTGCCGGACCTCGTAGCGCTCCTCGTCGAACGCGGGCACCTCGGCGGCCATCTCGTAGTACAGGGGCTTCGGTTCGTGGTCGTTGACGATGGTGAGCGTCTCGCCGGGTTCCATCCCGTCGAACTCCTCGTGGATCCGGTCGTGTCTGTTCACCGGCGGAATGTCGCGAACGTCTAGTCGTGGCATGCGTCCGAGCGTTCGCGACGCCTCCGCATCCGTGTTGAGACGAACACGTTCGGGCACAGCCACACCCCGCCGAGACCCGTGGATCCGAACGTGACGGGTTCATCGACGCAACCGATCGAACAGGACGCGAACAGCCCCCGCCGCTCGCACGGCCGATGCGGCTCGTTCCGCGGAGGTGAGTGACGTGCCCGCGACGAGCCTCGACGCGGAGCGAACCTACGACGAGGAGCGGTTCTCGACGAGCGGCGCGTTCCGAAGCGACCGCTCGAAGGTCGTCTGCGGCTACTTCGAACCGGGGCAGTTCATCCCCGTTCACGCCCCCGAGAGCGACGTGACGATTACGGTCCAGTCCGGGACGGGAACGGTCCGAGAGGGCGACACCGAGCACCCTGTCGCCTCCGGCGACGTCGTCGTCGTCGAGGCGGAGACCGAGCGCGGCGTGAAGGCGGACGACGACGAGCGCCTCGAAGCGGTTCTCGTCACCGCGCCGCCGCCGACCGACGCGGAGCACGACCCGGTCCGAGAGGGGATCCGACGCGGCGTGTTCGACCCGCGAACGGAGTCGGAGTAAGACCCCTCGGTGGGAGAGCGGGGCCGGTCGCGTCCGCCCGATCGTTCGGTTCGCCCGCTCACCGACGGTCTAGGCGCTAAACTTCGTGGAGACGGGGCGGGGGGTCACGCAGGCGTTGGTGGGGTACCGATCCGGGACGACCGGCCACTCGACGTCCACGTCGACGCGCACGATAGATGGCATATGTAACAAAATCACTGTATTTTTGTGATATAAAAACTATTCTTCATACTTTTAAAATACGGGTTGTTTTTACCGGGTTTTTCCCTCTGAAGAGGACACCTTTTTATTCGAGGTGACGGAAGCCCCGGACGACACTGAATGATTCAGAAGACAGACCGCGAGTGGTGGCCGAGCCAGTTGAACCTAGAGATACTCGACAAGAACGCCCGCGACGTCGGGCCGTACGACGACGACTTCGACTACGCGGAGGCGTTCCGGTCGCTCGACCTCGACGCGGTGAAGGCGGACCTCGAGGAGCTGATGACGAGCTCGCAGGACTGGTGGCCGGCCGACTACGGCCACTACGGACCGCTGTTCATCCGGATGGCGTGGCACAGCGCCGGGACGTATCGGACGGCCGACGGCCGCGGCGGCGCGGCGGGCGGTCGGCAGCGGTTCGCCCCGCTCAACAGCTGGCCGGACAACGCGAACCTCGACAAGGCGCGTCGGCTGCTCCTCCCGATCAAACAGAAGTACGGCCGCAACCTCTCGTGGGCCGACCTGATGATCCTCGCCGGGAACGTCGCCATCGAGTCGATGGGGTTCAAGACGTTCGGCTTCGCCGGCGGCCGCGAGGACGCCTTCGAGCCCGACGACTCCGTCTACTGGGGCCCGGAGAGCGAGATGGACACGCAGGAGCGCTTCGACGAGCCCGGTGAGCTCGACCCGGGGCTCGGCGCGTCCGTGATGGGGCTCATCTACGTGAACCCGGAGGGGCCGGACGGCAACCCCGACCCCGAGCTGTCGGCGAAGAACATCCGCCAGACGTTCGACCGCATGGCGATGAACGACAAGGAGACGGCGGCGCTCATCGCCGGCGGTCACACGTTCGGGAAGGTCCACGGCGCCGACGACCCCGACGAGCACCTCGGCCCCGAGCCGGAGGCCGCCCCCATCGAGGCGCAGGGCCTCGGCTGGGAGAACGACTACGGCAGCGGGAAGGGCGGCGACACGATCACGAGCGGGATCGAGGGCCCCTGGACCGGCTCGCCGACAGAGTGGGACATGGGGTACCTCGACAACCTGCTGGAACACGAGTGGGCCGCCGAGAAGGGCCCCGGCGGCGCCTGGCAGTGGCTCCCGGTCGACGCGGACGACGTCGAGAGCGCTCCGGACGCGCACGACCCCGACGAGGCGGTCACGCCGATGATGCTCACGACGGACGTCGCGCTGAAGCGCGACCCCGACTACCGCGAGATCATCGAGGAGTTCCAGGAGAACCCGATGGAGTTCGGCATGAACTTCGCGAAGGCCTGGTACAAGCTGACCCACCGCGACATGGGCCCACCGGAGCGGTTCCTCGGTCCGGAGGTCCCGGACGAGGAGATGATCTGGCAGGACCCGCTCCCCGAGGTCGACCACGACCTGATCGGGGACGCGGAGGCGAGTGATCTCAAAGGGGCGATCCTCGACACCGACCTGACGACGCGACAGCTCGTCAAGACCGCGTGGGCCTCGGCGTCCACGTACCGCGACAGCGACAAGCGCGGCGGCGCGAACGGCGCGCGCGTCCGGCTCGACCCCCAGCGCGGCTGGGACGTGAACGAGCCGGAGCGGCTCGACGCGGTGCTGGCGACGCTCGAAGAGATTCAGACGGAGTTCAACGCCTCGCGCGACGACGACGTGCGCGTCTCGCTCGCCGACCTGATCGTCCTCGGCGGCGCCGCCGCGGTTGAGGAGGCGGCCGCGGACGCCGGCCACGACGTGACGGTCCCGTTCGAGCCCGGGCGGACCGACGCCTCGCAGGAGCGGACCGACGTCGACTCGTTCGAGGCGCTCGAGCCGCGCGTCGACGGGTTCCGGAACTACCTCGGCGACGGCGTCGACCACCCGCCCGAGGAACTGCTCGTCGACAAGGCCGACCTCCTGGACCTGACCGCCACCGAGATGACGGCGCTCGTCGGCGGCATGCGCGCGCTCGGCGCCACCTACGAGAACACCGACCGCGGCGTCTTCACCGACAGTCCCGGCACGTTAACGAACGACTTCTTCGTGAACCTGCTCGACATGGAGACCGAGTGGCGGCCCGTCGAAGCGGGCGCGGAGGACGCCGACGTGTACGAGGGGATCGACCGCCAGACCGGTGAGGTCGAGTGGGAGGCCACCCGCCTCGACCTGATCTTCGGCTCGAACTCCCGGCTCCGCGCCATCGCGGACGTCTACGGGAGCGAGGACGCCGAGGAGAAGCTCGTGCGCGACTTCGTCGACGCGTGGACGAAGGTCATGCGGCTCGACCGCTTCGATCTCGAATAGGTCGCGACGCCGCGCTCGTCGCGAATGCCGTTTTCATCCGCGCGATCGGTCGTCCAGTGAGCGACCCGATTCCGTCAGTCGGCGGTTTCGCACTCTACGGTGAGTCCCCCGCCGGCGTCGAGAACCGCCCCGGGACCGACGGACCGGGAGCGGCCGCGGCGGTGCCCCGATCGTCCGAAGAACTTTATCAATTACCGTCGATCACTGTAGAATGGCGCCCCGCGACGGGGAGCCGGGGGGAGATTCGTCCGCCGGCGAGAATTCCGAGCCAGACGCCGAAGTAGCGCTGAGTGACGTTCGATCTCCGTTGGCGTCGCGGCTGATCGCCGCGTTCCGGTCGCTCGACCGTCGCGGCCTGTTCACCGTCGCACTGCTCGTTGGGGGGGTTCCGTTTGCGGCGAGCGCGGTCATCGCATTCCGAGGCGGGTTCGGACTCCGGTTCCTGCGGACCGGGTCGGTCTACGTTTGGACCGTCGGGCTGTTCGTCGGGGGACTTACGTTCGGGTGGTGGGCCAAGCGATACCCGGAACTGTGGGTGACACTCAGACCCGTCTTCGACGTACCTGAGAACGAGTATCGAGCCGTCGTTCGATCTCGGATCGCCGAGATGTACGACCTCGGGCGAGTCCTGCTGTGGTTTCCCGTCGTCCTGCTGTCGGGCGTGATCTACGATTTGGTGTTGGTCGGGGCCCCGTACGTGATCTACGTACGGAGCGCGGATCCCCTGGTTTCCGTCGCCGCTCCGACGGTGCGTCTTCCCTTCGACGTGTACGCCTACTCGCTGAGCGTCATCAACTACGCGTTCGGCATCGTGAGTCTGGTGGGACTCCTGATAGCCGTTCACGTCGCGGTAATCCACGTCCGCTTGGTCAGCGACGTAATGCGTCTGCGAATACGAGACGTTCGAACGGCCGCGGTCGAACTCACGCCGCTCGCGCGGTTCGACGTCGTCATCTCGTTGGGGTGGTTCGCCTCTCTGACCTTCGGGATGGTGATCTTGATCGCCACCGAGTACGATCCTTGGACGGATCCGCTGTTTCTATCGACGTTCCTCCTCGTGTTCCTGTTCGGCGTCGTCCTGTTCGCGGTCCCGCAGCTTTCGATCCACACCGCCCTTCAGTCGGAGAAGCGGACGCTCTTGGGCGAGATCGACGCGAAGTACGAGCGCATGTACGAAGACCTCTCCAGTACGGGCGATTCGGAACACTCGTCCGAGGAGGTCTCGACACGGTTGGACGTCCTCGAGGCCCGTCGGCGGAACGCGACGGAGATCCGAACGTGGGCGTACGACCTACCGGGCGTGGCGTCGCTCCTGGTCTCGTCGGTGATTCCGCTGATCCTCCAGTTCGGCCAGATGATCGCGTGACCGGGGTGTGTCACGGGAGGCGATACGCCCGCTTGCTCGCGTCGCTACCGCAACGCCGCATGAACCGGCGTGAGTCTCGGTCGTCAACACCCGGGCGCGTGTCAATGGCCGTTTCGGGTGACCTGATAGCGCGGGAGAGCGCCTCTGAGGCTCCGGCCGCGAGAACGCGCGCGGGCCCGGAAGCGTTCGGCTCGCCTCACCACACCGGCGCGAGCAGTACCGCGACCGTCGCCGAGATGAAGACGAGCTTCAGGGCGGTGTTGACGGCGATCACCTTCGTGCCGAACTCGGCGCCCCAGATCCCGTACTGGAAGGGGATCGAGCGCCGGAAGGTGGAGACGGCGAACGAGAGGATACCGCCGATGAGCAGGCTCGCGACGGCGGTTCGAGTGGTGAACACGCCGGCCTCGGTCCCGGCGAGGGTCACGGCCCCGGCCGTCGTGTCGAGCGTGTAGACGGCGATCACGGGGACCGCGGCGCCGGGCAGGCCGAGGACCCCGGTGATCGGCTCGGCGACGCTCGTCAGGGCCTCGACGTCGTAGTTGGTGACGAGCGCGATCACGAGCGTGTACACGACCGCGAGGCGCGGGACGATCCGGCGGAGGGTCGACCACGACTTCTCGCCGGCCTCCCGGACGCGTTCGCGGCTCGTGCGCTCGTCGTCGTCGGGCCCGCTCGCGTCGACGTCGGCGAGCGCGGCGCGGTCCACGTTGCGCTCCGAGAGCAGGGCGCCGCCGGCGAGCACGCCCGTGACCGTGATCGCGAGGGCGATTCCGGCACGGGCGGAGACGTAGACGACTCCCGTCTCCGCGCCCAGGATTGGGATCAACACCGGGATGTAAAACGTGAACACGTGCTGGACGAAGCCGAAGAACGTGTTGATGGTGACGGCGACGAGCGTCGCTCGGTCGTCGAGCAGACCCGACTCGCGGTACTCGGCGAGCGTAGCGTAGCCCGCGGTCGTCGACGCCGCGGTCGTGAGGATCGCGGTGCCGACCTCGTCGGGGAGGTTCGCGGGCCGGGTGAGCCACCCGGCCAGCCCGGCGACGTACCGGATCAGCCCGAACGCGACGGCGACGTTGGCGGCGAAGACGCCGATCGCGATGAACGCCGCGATCCGCGCGAGCCGCGGGGCGACCTCGGCGAGCAGGGCGACGACCTCGGCGGCGACCGATTGCACGACCGGCGGTACGCGACCGCCAACCTAATGAGCGTCGAAACGGGCGGACGGGCGAGCGGTTTCGGAACGGCCAGCGATCCGGGCCGGCGGCCCCCTCTGACCGCCGAGCGATCCCGATTCGACGGCCGTCCCGGACCGCCGAGCGCTCGCGGGGCTTATGAGACCAGCGCGCGAACCCCTCGCCGATGGCACCCGCGGAGGACGACATCTCGATCGAGGAGAAGCGCGTGTACGCCGGGACGGCGGACCGCACCGACGCGTACGTCGCCACCGGGAACGGGGTCGTCCGGGTGGCGCTGTCGGCGGACAAGGTCGGCGCGTTCGACATGGTCGCCCGCGATCCGGCCCGCGACGTCGCCGTGCTCCCCCGCGACGGCGACCCGGACCTCGTCGGGATCGCGACGGCGGACGGCCTGCGAGTCGCCCGCGTCGACGACGACCCCGAGTTCGGCCGGAGCGCGGGCGACGCGGCCCCGACGGTCGCGGTCGGCGCCCACGACGGCGCGTTCCTCGTCGCCCTAGAGGACGGCGGGATCGATCGGGTCGCGGTCGGTGGCGGGGACGCCGGCCCGACCGCGGGGGTCACCCGGCTCGGGTCCGTGTCGGAGCCGCGCGCGGTCGACGGCCCCCTCGTCGCGGCCGCGGACGGGGTGCACCGGGTCACCGGGAGCGAGGGCGCGGGTGAAGACCTCGCCCTCACCGCGGTCGGCCTCGACGACGCCCGCGACGTCGCCGGCGCGGGGACGCCTCTCGCAGCGACCGGGTCGGGGCTCTACTGGCTCGGTAACGGCTGGATGACGGCGCTGGAAGGGACCGCCGAGGCGGTCGCGGCCGACGGCGACGGCCACGCGCTGGCGGTCGTCGACGGCGAGCTTCTGGTCCACGCCGGCGACGCGTCGGGGGCCGGGGCCGTCGCGTGGGACGCCGAGACGTGGCGACTCGCCGACCTCCCCGTGGACGAGGAGGCCGTCGCGCTCGGCTACGGGCCCGGGATCTCCGTGGCCGTCACCGCGGCCGGCACGCTCTGCGTCGACGCTGGGGACGGCTGGCGACACCAGGTGGTCGGCGTGCGGGACGTCGCGGGCGTCGCGCTCGCGGTCGTCGAATAGCGTGTCGATCGATTATAAACGGTTGCTGCCGCGGTGAGTATCTAAAAAGATCCGACCGTTCGTTTATAAATAACTGCTGGTGGCGGATCGATGGTGTCTGCCTGCAAAGCCCCAGCCGTGAGGCGGTCACAGGCGATGTAAGCACTGGAAGGAGCGAGTGAAACGAGCGGCTGAAGCGCGCAGCGAGCGTGTGACCGCCTCACGGCTGCCCCTTTGAGTCCCGCCCCGCACGGCACCGCGGCCTCACACCTCCCCAGCCTCGCGGCTCCCTTCGGTCGCCGCGTCCCTCGCGCGTGCTCCTCGCGCCCGCTGGGCGCTCGGAGGCACGCGCCGACCGCAACGTTCGTTTATAAATGAGCGACCGTCTCTGACCCGGCTCCCCCTACGCGGTCGGCAGCTGGATCTCCTCGCCGTCGGCGTAAACGGTGGGGTTCCGGAGGATCCCGTCGAGGTGGATCGGGGCGTCCGTCTCCCCGCCGATCCCCGCGTCGTCGCCGATCGCGATGTGGACCGTGCCGCCCGCCTTCTCGTCGAGCAGGACGGAGCCGACCAGTTCGTCGACGCCGACGTTGGTTCCGATCCCGAGCTCGGCGAGGTTGTACGCGGCGTCGCCGACCGACTCCGCGGCCGCCTCGACGTCGGCGCGGATCGCGTCGTCGTCGATGCTCGTGACGAGACCGTCGTCGACCTCGAAGGCGAGCGTTTGGTCCTCGTCGAGCAGGCCGTGGGGCATCATCGTCCCGTCGACGACGAACGTCCCGGTCGCGGTCTCGGGCGCGACGAACACCTCGCCGGCCGGCAGGTTCGAGAAGTCGCCCGGGTCGCGGACCATCCCGGTGTCGGAGAGCCACTCGCGCTCGCCGATCCCGAACGTGATATCGGTGCCCTCGGGCGAGGTCACGCGCACTTCGTCGGCGCCGGCGACCTGCGCGAGGACGTCGTCGCACGCGGCCTCGATGGCGGCGTAGTCGGCGTCGAGCCCGGTCGCGAACACGTCTTCGGTGATGCCCGGAAGCGTCGCGCCGCGGGCGCCGGCGTCGCAGGCGGCCCCCCGAGCGCGGGTGTGGCTGAGGCTCTTCGTCGTCGGCGCGAGGAAGACGTCGCTCTCGGCCATCGCGGCCGCCACGGGCGCGGGCGGCTCGGTCCCGTGCTGCTCGGCCGGCGGGTACCGGAGGACCGTCGCGTCGTCGGTGACGGCGGTCGCGGCCGCGTACAGGGCCGCGCCGATCGGTTCGCGTTCGTCGTCGGTGACGACGACGACCGACTCGTCTTGCGCGACGTTCAGACACTGGTTCACGGCGGTCTCCGCCGCCTCGGAGAGGGTCGGTGACATACGCGATGATCGGTTCTCACGGGCGTTAGGCCTTCGGGTCCGCTTTATTTACTCTCTTACGAAACTCAGTTACATTGTCGGGTCGTCCGAATTTACCGACCCGTTACTCACGCCGTAGTTAATTTCTTGCCAGAATACTCGAAAAGATTATGCCATTACGGAATGGAGTGAACGCCATGATACGCGTGGGCGTCAACGGCTACGGCACGATCGGCAAGCGGGTCGCGGACGCGGTCGCGGCCCAGCCCGACATGGACCTCGTCGGCGTGACGAAGACGACCCCGAACTACGGCGCCGAGGCCGCGATCCGACGCGGCTACGACCTCTACGCGGCGATCGAAGACCGGGTCGGCGAGTTCGAGGACGCGGGCGTCGGCGTGACCGGGACGCTCGCCGACCTGCTCGACGCCGTCGACGTCGTCGTCGACTGCTGTCCCTCCGGGATCGGCGAGCGCAACCGACCGACGTACGAGGCCCACGACGTGCCAGCGGTCTACCAGGGCGGCGAGGACGCCGCGATCGCCGACGCCTCGTTCAACGCCCGCGGGAGCCACGAGGGCGTCTGGGACGCCGACTCGCTCCGCGTCGTCTCCTGTAACACCACCGGGCTCTCCCGACTCCTCGCGCCGCTCGACGAGACGTACGGCGTCGAGAAGGCGCGCGTGACGCTCGTCCGCCGCGGCGGCGACCCGAGCGAGACCGACCGCGGGCCGATCAACGACGTCGTGCCCGATCCGAAGACCGTCCCCTCCCACCACGGTCCCGACGTGAACACGATCCTCCCGGGCGTGGACGTCGACACGGCCGCGCTGAAAGCGCCGGTCACGGCGATGCACACACACAGCGTCAACGTGACCCTCGAGGCGGAGCCGACCGCCGCCGCGGTCGCGGCCCTCCTCGGCGGCGAGGGCCGCCTGTTCCTGATCCCCGAGCGCGCCGGGATCGACGGCGCCGGCGCGCTGAAGGACTACGCCGCCGACGTCGGGCGACCGCGCGGCGACCTCTGGGAGAACTGCGTCTGGGAGGAGTCGATAAGCGTCGAGGGCCGAGACCTCTACCTGTTCCAGAACGTCCACCAGGAGGCCGACGTCGTGCCGGAGAACGTCGACGCGATCCGGGCGCTGGCGACGGACACGCCCCGCGCGGAGTCGATCGCCCGGACGGACGAATCGCTCGGGATCGGCCTCGAAAGCCTGCTCTCCGACGGCGGTACCGGGCGAAGCCCGCTCACGGCCGACGACTGACTCGCTCCGCGCCGGCGACGGCAACTCTCACTCCGACGGCGACTCTCACTCCGACGACGGCCGCGTCACGAGAAACGTTCTCCCGCCGCGGCGCTCCAGTGCCACCTCGCTCCCGCGCACGCGGTTCGTACGGACGCGGTCGGCGATCCGGTCCGTTCGACAGTCGGTGACGTCCACGCGCGTCGGCGTCGCGTATCGGGGTCGATCGTGTGTACTCGCGCTCATACCTCAGCGTTCGGGGGGATCGCCCGTATAAGCGAGCCATGCCCGGAGTGAAAGTGAAAGTGAACTCATCGGCGGCGAACGCCGCCGATCCCGGCGGCGCGGACCTACCGACGGAGCCCCGCCTCTTCGTCCCCCTCGACGAACCGGACGGTGAAGTAGTCGTACCCGCCGTAGGCGGCGTCGAGCGCGCCGAGCCACCAGTTCCAGCGCTCGACGACCGAGGAGCCGTCGGGCGCGTCGTCGAGGTGATCGACCACGCCGTCGACGGTGAGCGCGTGCCCGCGGTCTTCGGAGGGTCGACCGGAGTCGGCGAGGTCGCAGGCCGCCCGGGCGACCGCCCGCCGCTCGGCCTCGGTGCCGCCGAACGCTTCCTCCAGCGCGCTCTCTAGACGCGTTCTGTCCATACACGGGACTAGGAGAGCCGGGTATATGAGTCGCGTGGTAGGGGGTGACACGTCCGGTGTCGACGAGGGCATGCCCGAGGCCGCCGTTGGGGGTTACAGCCGTGCCGCGAGCGCGAGGAAGAGGAGACTGAACGGCGCCGTCAGGAGCGTCAACAGCGCGCCGGCGGCGCCCTCGCCCGCCGCGACGGCCATCGTGACGCCCACGACGAGCGAGGCGGAGCCCAGGATCGCGAGGATGACGCGTTCCGGGACGCTGGCCCGATCGGGACCGTCGCTCCGTGCGAGCGCCTCCTCGATGCCCCGCTCGATGTCGTCCGCGAGCTCGGTCGGGACGAACAGCCACGGGGTCGACCGGTACCACGCGTTCCCGCGGTAGGCGAGCAGGAAGACGGTCGCCCACGGGAGGTCGATCCGCCGCGTCCGGACCACGGCGCCGAGGTCGTCCGAGCGCGTTCGGTCGTGGCTCCTGTCCGTCCGCTCGATCGTCCCGGCGGTCGGGTCGAGCCGCAGATCCGTCCCGCGCGAGCCCGCGATCATCGGAAGGAACACGAAGAGCGAAACGAGCATCGGGGCGAACCCCGAGAACAGCGACGGCGAGGCCGAGAACGGACCGGGGCCGATAGCCGCCACCGCCACCGCGAGCACGGCTCCGGCCCCGGCGACCGTCCAACCGGCGCGGAAGCGAGCGGGGTCGAACGAGTAGTCGCCGAACTGCGAGAGGAGCTCTCGGCGCCGCTCCGGCGAGGTCCGGTCGTACGCGACGACCCAGTAGAGCAGCGACATCGGGCCGCCGACGAAGAGGACGACGGCCATCGCCCACGTCGACGACGGCGGTCCCTCCCCGCCGAGCAGGGAGGCGGCGACGCCGACGCCGACGAACAGCAGCGCGGCGAGGACGAGCCCGCCCGCGGTCACGGTCGCGCCGAGCGCCAGCGAACGCAGGCGCTCGAAGCGGACCGGGCCCCATTCGACGGCGCGATGCGATTCGGCGGCGGAGTCGGTCGCGTCGCTCTCGGGGGCGGAGTCGGTCGCGTCGCTCTCGGCGGCGGAGTCGGGGGTGTCACTCTCGGCGACGGAGCCGGCGGTGTCACTCTCGGCGGCGGAGCCGGCGGCTGCCGAGACCGTCTCCTCGGCCGAGGAGGGCGAATCGGAGGGCACGCCGTGTGTATAGCGCGCTTGATGTGTTAAATCCCGACGCCCGGGCCGTCCCGGCGAATACTTATTCCGCGGACGGCTACCCGAGGGCATGACAGACTGGCACGCCGTCGGCTACGGGTTCGTCGTGATGCTGATCGCCGGGCTGCTCGCGACGTTCGCCCCAGTAGTCGGCCACGTCGGTGCCGGACTGATCGGCGGGTTCGTCGCCGGCTACGTCGCCGGCGGGGGGCTCCTCTCCGGGACGTGGCACGGCCTGCTGGCCGGCTCCGTGAGCGGGGTCGTCGTCACCCTCCTGCTGGCCGCGTTCGGCGGGCTCGTGGGGCTCGCCGGCGGGCCGGTCGGGAGCCTCCTCGGTGGCGCGGGGGTCCTCGTCGTCGGCCTGTTCCTGACGTTCCTGTTCGCGATCGACTCGGCGCTTGCGGGGGCGATCGGCGGCGTGCTCGGCGACTGACCGGATAAATAGAAGCGGAGCGAACGGCGACGCGGTCGCCGGCGTTCAGGCGGACTGCGCCGCGTCGAGCACGGCCTCGTAGTCGGGCTCGTTCGTCGGGTCCTCGGCGACCCAGTCGTAGACGACCTCGCCCGCCTCGTCGAGCACGAAGACGGCGCGATTGGCGATGCCGTGGAGCCCCAGTTCGGCGATGTCCATCTCCAGGTCGTACGCCCGGATCGCGTCGCCGCCCATGTCGCTCACGAGGTCGAACTCGATGCCGTGTTCCTCGCGGAACGCGCCCTGCGAGAACGGGGAGTCCGCGCTGATCCCGAAGATCGTCGCGCCGGCCTCGTCGAAGGCGTCGGCGTGCTCCTGAAACGCGACCATCTCGTTCGTACAGGGCGGCGTGAACGCCCCGGGGAAGAACGCGAGCACGACCGCGCCGTCGCCGAGGTGGTCGTGAAGCTCGAACGGTTCGTGGTCGCTCGTACCGATCTTCGCTGAGATGTCGGGTGCGGTGTCACCAGTAGAAACCATCGGCACGCAATACGTGCGATTCGGTCAAAAGGCTTGCCGCACCCCCGTTCGGATCCGGTACCGCTCGCGCCGCGTCACGCGAGTCCGGAACGGGCATCTGATCCCCCGCTACTTCCGGTCCAGGTACTCCTGTTGAATCGCGACGACCTCGGCCGAGTCCTCGCAGTCGGCGTACCGCCGGAGCGGCTCCTCGTTGAGGTCGAGGAACGTCTCTCCCCACGTGAACTTCGCCATGACTCGCTCCGCGTGGTCGGGCTCACCGAGGATCGCGAGCGCGGCCGCGAACGCCTCCACCGTCGTGAGCCGCATCGGTCGGCCGAAGTTCACGGGGTTGCCGGCGACGAGGTACGGGAGCGCGCGGTGCTCGCCGGGGAGGCTGAACATCTTCTCGCCGGCCGACTCCCACGAGCAGTCCAGCGCGACGAGCGCGTTCTCGCGGGCGAGTTCGGCGTCGGCGGGTGAGAGGGCGCGCTCGGCGTGCGGGTTGAGCACGACCCCGTATGGAGTCGCGCGGTCCGAGCGGTGCAGCTCGGCGAGGTCGAACCGCGCGAGCTTCCGGGCCGTGCACTTGTCGGGGTCGTCGTCGCCCTCGTACCGGACGTGCAGGTCCACACCCGGCGTTCGCGGGAGCCGCGTATAAGCCGTGCGGACGGGACGAGGCGAAAAAATGTCGCGGCGGTCGTTCCCGCCCGATCACGGGGCGCGAGTCCGCGTCACGAACGGGTCGCGGTCGTCGCTTTCCGGCGGGACGCGCGTTTGCGTCCCGATCGGCTCCGATTCGCCTTCGGTTGTGGGTTCACTCATCGCGGTCAGTGCTCGTGGCCGACCACGTAAATGCGTTCGGCTGAAAAAATCATTATTTCGCATATTTCCTAATATGTGTTTGCTTACTATCTCTGACTTTGCTTATACGTTTTCTAAACACGCTTTCAACTGGACGTTAGGCTGGTTTGTAAAGGCATGACGGGAGACGGATTCGCCGTCGCGGTCTCCCCGCTCCGCGGGGTGTCCCGAATACCGTCAAACCGGCCCGGTACCGGCGGGGTTTTTCCTCGTCGCCCCGCAGGAGTCCGTATGGAGCTGTTCGCCGTCCCGGACCTCCCGGAGATCCGGGAGGGAGACGACCTCGCGGCCATGATCGACGAGCGCGTCGACCTCCGCGAGGACGACGTCGTCGTCGTCGCCAGCACCGTCGTCTCCAAGGCCGAGGGACGGACGTTCGACCTCTCCGACTTTCCGGCCGGGCCGCGCGCGAACGAGGTCGCCGACCGGCTCGCGGAGCTCTCGGGCGAGGAGAAGGACCCGCGCTTCGCGCAGGCCGTCATCGAGGAGTCGACGGAGCTCATCATGGAGGCGCCGTTCCTCCTGACGGCGACGCGCTTCGGCCACATCGGCGTCAACGCCGGGATCGACCGGTCGAACGTCCCCGACGGCGACCTGCTGCTGCTCCCGGAGCGCCCCTCCGAGAGCGCGGAGCGGATCCGCGAGGGGCTCGCGGCCGACCGGGTGGTCGTCAGCGACACCTGCGGGCGACCGTTCCGCCACGGCCAGCGCGGGGTCGCGATCGGCTGGGCCGGCCTGCCGGCGAGCCGCGACTGGCGCGGCGAGCGGGACCGCGACGGCCGGGAGATGGGCGTCACCGTCCAGAACGTCATCGACGAGCTCGCCGCGGCGGCGAACCTCGTCGCCGGCGAGGGCGACGGCGGGACGCCGGTCGTCGTCGTCCGGGACTGGACGTTCGGCGACCACGAGGGCTCTGAAAACCACTTCCGCGAGGTCGCGGGCGACTTCGTCCGGCAGGCGCTGCGCGACTGGAGCTACGAGGACAGCTGAACCGGAGCTACGAGGACAACTGACATGCTCGGTATCGAACTCACTCCCGAACACGACCTGCACCGCCTCGTCGACCTCGGCGTCCGCGCCGAGGAGGCCGGCTACGACGCCGTCTACTCGACGTGTCACTACAACAACCGCGACCCGTGGGCGTTCCTCTCGCAGCTCGCGACCGCCACGGAGTCGGTCCGGATCGGCCCGGGCGTCGCGAACCCCTACGAGACCCACCCCGTGACGCTCGCCTCCCGGGTCGCCACCGTCGACGAGCTCTCCGAAGGACGCGCCGTCTTCGGGCTCGGCCCCGGCGACCCCTCCACGCTGGCGAACCTCGGGCTCGCCGACGAGCGCGGGCTCCGCTCCGTGCTGGAGGCGTTCAAGACCGCGCAGAAGCTGTGGGCCGGCGAGCGCGTCGACCACGACGGCACCTTCGACGCCAGCGAGGCGGGGCTCAACTACGAGCCGCCGCAGGGCGCGGACATCCCGATCCACGTCGGCGGCGAGGGCCCGCACATGTGCCGGATGGCGGCGAAGCACGCGGACGGCCTGCTGTACAACGGCTCGCACCCGAAGGACCTCGAGTGGGCCCGCGAGCAGGTCGACGACGGGCTCGCCGACCGGCCGGATCACCGCGGCGGCTTCGACCTGATCGCGTACGCCGCGGTCTCGATCGACGAGGACGAGGACGCGGCCCGCGAGGCCGCCCGACCCCCGGTCGCCTTTATAACTGCGGGCGCGGCGCCGCCGGTGTTGAAGCGTCACGGGATCGACCCGGACGCGGCGTCCGAAATCGGCGAGCGCGTCTCCGCGGGCGAGTTCTCGGCGGCGTTCGACCTGGTGACGCCGGCGATGGTCGACGCGTTCTGCATGGCCGGCTCGCCGGCGACCGTCCGCGAGCGCGCGGCGGCCGTGGCCGACCACGCCGACGGGCTCGTCGTCGGCTCGCCGCTCGGCCCGGACCTGGAGTCGGCGGTCGACCTCGCGGCCGAGACCGTCGACGGCCTCTTTTAACTCCACCCCCGCGCTCCCGCGGTCCGAGAATCGAGAATCGCTCCTGAGAACTCGGGGCAGAGGTTCTTAAGCCGCTCCGGCCCAGTTCGGATCATGTCGAGCGACCGAGAGCGACGCCGGGGAGTTCGCGAGCGGTACGAGGCCCTCCTCTGGGCCACGATGGACCGCCTCGGCGTCTCCGAGTCGATAGAGCGCAAAATCCTGACGGCCGTCGGCATCCAGTTCCTCGTCACCGTCGGCATCTTCCTCACCCCGTTCGTCCTCTCCGGGACCCTCGCGTCCGCGGTCTCCGGCACGCTGTTCCTCGGGGCGATCGCGGCGATCTACAACACGCTGCTCATCGTGCGCCGGGACTTCGTCGCGCCGCTCCGACGCCTCGAAGCCGGAGCCGACTCGATCGCGGCGGGCGACGTCCGTCGTGACGGGTCCGGCGATCAGGCGGACGAGCCGGTGGGCCGCGATCGTTCTGACGAGCGGGTTGTCCGCGATCGTTCTGACGGACCCGTGGGCCGCGACCAGCCCGACGAGATCGGCGGCCTCGTCCGCTCGTTCGTCGAGGTCGAACGCTACTTGGGGACCGTCTCGGCGCAGGCCGAGGCGCTCGCCGCGCAGGAGTTCGACGACCCGGTCCTCGACGAGGAGGTCCCGGGGGAGTTCGGCGACGCCTTAGACGAGATGGCCGCGAACATGGCGGCGTACACGACAGAACTGGAGTCGGTCGTCGACGCGTTCGGAGACGCCGCCGAGCGCGCGCAGGCGGGCGACCTCACCGCGACGATCGACGCCGAGTCGCTCGGCACCGACGACGACCGGTACGCCGAGCTCGTCGGGAACTACAACCGACTCGTCGCGACGGTCGGCGAGACGATCGGCGAGGTCCGGTCGTTCACCGAGGGCGTCGCGGCGTCGAGCGACGACGTGCGGGCGAGCATGGACGAGGTCGACGACGCGTCCGAGGAGGTCGCGCGGTCGGTACGGGAGATATCCGACGGCGCGAGCGAGCAGACGGACGACCTGGACGCCGTCTCGGCGGAGATGAGCACGCTGTCGGCGACCGTCGAGGAGATCGCCGCCTCCGCCGACGACGCGGCGACGACGGCCCGGAGCGCCGCGGACCGCGGTCGAGCCGGCCGGGAGGAGGCCGCCGAGGCGATCGCCGAACTGGAGGCCCTCGAAGCGCGGATCGGGGAGACGGCGACCGCCGTCGAAAGCCTCGTCGACCGGATCGACGAGATCGACGAGATCGCGGCCGTGATCGACGGGATCGCGGAGGAGACGAACCTGCTCGCGCTGAACGCCTCGATCGAGGCCGCTCGGGCCGACGGCTCCGGCGACGGGTTCGCGGTCGTCGCCGACGAAGTGAAGGCGCTCGCGGAGGAGACCCGGGCCGAGGCGGCGGCGATCTCGGACCGGATCGACGGCATACAGTCGGTGTCGACCGACACGGCGGCCGACGTCGACGCGATGGAGTCGCAGGTGTCCGAGAGCGTCGGCGCGGTCGAGTCGACCCTCCGAGAGTTCGAGGAGGTCGTCGAGGACGTGACCGTGGTCGACGAGACGGTTCAGGAGATCAGCGAGGCGACCGACGACCAGGCCCGGACGACCCAGGAGGTCGTCGACATGGTCGAGGACGTGGCTGCGGTGAGCGGCCAGACCGCGAGCGAGGCCGAGACCGTCGCCGCGGCGGCGGTGCAACAGACCGCGAGCGTCTCCGAGGCGACCGACAGCGCGCACGCCCTCTCCGACCGGTCCGACGAACTCCTCGCGAGGCTCGACGAGTTCGAGGTGCCGGCGGAACCGGTCGCGGGGACGCCGCGGCCGACGGGGTCGGAGTCGGGGACGTCGGCCCGGACGCGGCCGGCCTCGACCGACGACTGAGCCCGGTCGCGACCGCGGTCGACGCCGTCGCAGAGGATCCGGTCGCGACCGCGGTCCACGTCGCCGCAGAGGATCCGGTCGCGACCGCGGTCCACGTCGCCGCGGCGAGTGAGGTCGACGCCCGCTTACTGCTCGGAGCGACCGCGACCGCCGAGCGAGGGGATCTTCACGCCGATCTCCTGTAACAGGGCGCCGACCGCGGCGTAGCCGAGCGCGGCCACGGAGGCGACGATCAGGACCTGCCCGACGAGGACGAGCAGCGCCGAGAGCGGGTCTCCGGCGCCGAGGATGAGGTCGTTCAGGAAGATGTCGAGGAAGCGGCCGATGTCGCCGACGACCCGCGCGACGAAGTCGATAAGCGCGAACATGGACGGGCGTTGATCCGCGGGGTACTTGGGTGTTGAGTTCTCGGCCGCTATCCCTTCGGAATACGGACGGCGCCCCGCTCGGAGGCGGGCCGACGCGACGGCTGCTCCCCGCCGAGTCGGTTCCGATAACCGAACGCCTTACACCGAACGGACACGGACGTGACGGTAATGAACGCGTTGACGGACCTGTTCGCCGAGAACACGCTCCTGTGGGTCCTCACCGGTGTCCTCGCGTACTCCGCGGCCGCGCTGTGGCTCCGGGACCGCGGGATACTGCCGGAGTCGGTCGGCGTCTCCGGTCCGATACTGACCCTCCGCACGCTCCGGGGCCGGGAGTTCCTCGACCGGCTCGCGGCCCCGAGACGCTTCTGGCGCGGGCTCGCGAACCTCGGGCTCGGCGGGGCCCTCGTCGCGATGATCGGGTCGTTCTTCCTGATCCTCTCGTCGGCGGCCTCGGCGCTGAACACCGCTCAGCCCTCCGCGATCCAGCAGCCGCAGAACTTCCTCATCATCCCCGGCGTCA
The DNA here is from genome assembly GCF_002252925.1 of Halorubrum sp. Ea8. Lineage (NCBI taxonomy): Archaea > Methanobacteriati > Methanobacteriota > Halobacteria > Halobacteriales > Haloferacaceae > Halorubrum > Halorubrum sp. Ea8. Next base: position 26,588 of record NZ_NHPF01000108.1, on the reverse strand, counting down.
ACGACTTCCTGCCGCTGTCGGTCGCGCCCGAGATCATCGCCGGGCTCGCGGTCGCGATGGTCGTCCACGAGGGCGCGCACGGCCTGCTGTGCCGCGTCGAGGACATCGACATCGAGTCGATGGGACTCGTCTTCTTCGCGGTCCTCCCCGTCGGCGCCTTCGTCGAACCGGACGAGGAGGCGACGCAGGCGGCCTCCCGCGGCGCCCGCGCCCGGATGTTCGCGGCCGGCGTCACCGCCAACACGCTGCTCACGGTGCTCGTGTTCGCGCTGCTGTTCGGCCCCGTCGCCGGCGCCATCTCGCCGGCGCCCGGCTACGCCGTCGGCGAGGTGAACCCCGGTTCGCCGGCCGAGGCCGCGGGGCTCGCGGCGGGCGACCGGATCGTCGAGGTCGGCGGCGCGCCGGTCGACACGGCCGCCGAGTTCGAGGCCGCGCTCGCGGACGCGGGCGACACGGTGACGGTCACGGCCGACGACGGCGACGGGGAGCGCACCGTCGAGGTCGAGCGCTCGCTGCAGGCGGTCGGCTCCGCCGGCGGGAACCCCCTCGGCGTGATGATCGCGGAGGCGCCGCTGACCGTCGAGTCGGTGAACGGCGACCCGGTGGCGACCGAGCGCGGCTTCTACGAGGCCGTCGGCGACGCGGAGCGAGCCACGGTGTCGGTGAGGAGCGCCGGCGGCGACGGGGGCAACGCGACGACCGCGGAGATCCCGATCGGCGCCTACGCGCTCGGCGTGCAGGAGGACGGCCCGCTCGACGACGCCGGGGCGGCGCCCGGCGAGCCGCTGACGATCGTCTCGATCGACGGGGAGCGGATCCACGACGCCGGAGACCTCTCGGCGGTCCTCGGCGAGCGCGACCCCGGCGCGACGGTCGAGGTGATCGCCTACGACGCCGCGGACGAGCGGCAGACGTACGACGTCGAGCTGGCCCCGCACCCGAACCGCGACGGCGGGTTCGTTGGCGTCTCGGTGTTCCCCGGATCGAGCGGGCTCGCGCTCGACGACTTCGGCGTCTCCGAGTACCCCGCCGGCGCGTACCTCGAACTGCTCGGCGGCGACGGCGGCGAGGCCGCGGGCGACGGAATGGCGCTCGGCGGCCTGACCGACTCGCCGCTCGGGCTCGTGTTCGTCTCGCTCATCCTCCCGCTCGGCAGTCTCTTCGGGCTCCCGTTCAACTTCGCGGGGTTCACCGGCGACGTGACGAACTTCTTCGTCGTCGACGGGGCCTCCGGCGCGCTCGCCGGCGGGGTCTTCCTGCTCGCGAACCTCCTCTTCTGGACCGGCTGGATCAACATCCAGCTCGCACTGTTCAACTGCCTCCCGGCGTTCCCGCTCGACGGCGGGCGGATCCTCCGGATGGTCGCCGAGGCGGTGATCAGTCGGATCCCGCTCTCCGACCGGCACGCCGCGGTCCGGACGATCACCGTCTCGTCGGGACTCGTCATGCTCGCCGGGCTGATCGCGATGGTGTTCGGCAACCAGATCCTCGCGGCGCTCGGGCTGATCTGAGGCGGTGGCGCGTGCCTGCGAGTGGCCGCCGGAGGCGGCCGCGAGGAGCACGCGCGAGGTCGCCGGCGCTCCGCGCCGGCTGCCAGAGAATCTCCGATTCTCGCTGGAGTCGCGAACGGAGTGAGCGACGAGGCTGGGGAGGTGAGAGGTGCGGTTGCGGTGCTGTGCGGGGTGGGACTCAACGGGGCAGTCGCCGGCGGCTTCGCCGCCGGCTGCCAACGGCGCGAAGCGCCTCGCTGTCGCGAGGACGAGGCACGGCGGCTCGAGCACCGCAGACCGCGAACGGAGTGAGCGGTCGAGAAGCGTGGTTCGAGAGAGCTTCGCTCTCTCGTCACCGCCGGAAATCAGAGATTTCCGGCTAGCAGTCAGAGCGCAGAGCGTTCTAACGACATCACGAAAGGCGCTCCGCGCCTTTCGAACGACAGCGAGCCGCGCGAGTAGCGAGGGCGACCGAAGGCAGCCCTCGACTGACGAGCGGCCGGTAGGCCGCGAGCTCCTCGCGGCTGGGGTTTTGGAGGTGGTCGCCGTCGATCCGCAATCTCCATACTGTCCGAGACACGTCAGACCGGCTCTGTTGAGGTTCTCAATAAGTGATAATTTAAACAAGTTGTACTGAATACAGTGCGCGTATCGGTCACGGAGCGGTATATCTAAACGGATTTGTCACTCGAATTAATTTGAAGTTTTTATGATTTAGAGTGAGATATGTTCATCCGTCAAGAAGCCAGTAGTGCGATTAAAGATATAACTAAAATAATCACCGCGAGTACGATAGCACTACCACCTACGATTAATGTCGTTGAAGCCGAGAGATTGATATCAAATCGAGCCTGTAGCCTTCGCCGGCTTAGAGGGAACGCAAGCACGCCGGCGAACAAGAATAATAATCCGACAACTACGAGAGTTGCTCCACCGGTGTGTGTTCCGACCAGTATCGCATTACCGCCGACCCACCATGTAGTGATGCTTGCGAGCACCAAGCCGAAACCGACCAGATAGCCTACAACCGTTCGGAACAAGATATTCGGATATGATCGGCCGGAAGAATAAAATTTAGTACAAATAAGCATGCTCGGATACAATACGTTTCTCAACAATCGGTGCGGATGGAGTACTCACTTGCTGACTACATGCTCCGAGTCGGTCACAACGTTTCTGTCGGAACCAGCGGAGCTCTTGATGACATTGCTGCATACAGAGCGCGAGTCTTACACGATGACTCGGTCGGTTCGAGGCTGTTCAGTGCGGTCAGTTCAGGTGACTCACTGAACAAACCACGTACCAAGAATCGGCTGACTGATCGCCTCAAGGGACCCGTAGATCGTCCGGTTCACTTGCTCTAGTCGGATTCGTTGGTAGCCGTCGATTCGACCGGGAAGACCTGCGTGTCAGGTGCGTCGAGTGGGCTGTCCGAGCCGGTCAGCCACACGGTGAGGTAGACGACGCAGGCCGCGATGACAGCAATAGGAAGCTGGAGAGTGAAAACGCCGTAAATGAGTGTGACGATGATCGTTGCGTGAGCGGCTGTCTTTCGGTTGGTACCTCCGTAGTACGCGAATATTGCGACGACGAAGGACGCGATCGCAACGCCCGTGCCGAGAAGGAGTTCTTGGGTGATAATCACCGAGTAAAGGAACGCAGTGACACCAAGCAAGACGAATGCTGCTACAAGATGGACACGTTTCAGGGAGGGCATGCAACTGACGTTCTTCACGATATGTTAAAAAACGGGTGTTCTCAATTTGGATAGAGACTGAACACCGCGATTGCAGTAGTAAATACGCAGCCACACTGAGCAGCTGATTCAGCCGAAAGTAGCTGAAAGAGACGAAGCCGCTGCGCTGACTGCACCTCTGTATTCAGCAATCGGTGCCTATCAGTCCGAGAGGACTTCAGCAGAACAGTCTGAGTACACTCGCTGTTGAGGTGCTCTCACAGGGCGAGGGAAACGCGTTTCCCCGACGGGCGTGACACCACCGTATGACCCACTCGCGGACGGTCGAGATCGAGGGCCACATCATCGACAGCGGGACGATGCAGCGCTGTTTCGGCGCGGTGATGGACCTCGGCGGCTCCTTCGACGTCGAGCGGTTCGACGTGGGAAAACACGAAGATGAGGAGTCCTACTGCCGGATGACGGTCTCGGCCGACGACGCGGAGACGCTCCGGGCGATCCTCCACGAGCTCCACCAGAACGGCGCGGTGCTCGAGAGTCCGACCGACGTTGACCTCGTCGCGGCCCCCGAAGACAGGGTCGTGCCGCCCGACTTCTACTCCACCACGAACCACCCGACCGAGGTGCTGTACGACGGGGAGTGGACCGAGGTCGAGCGGATCGAGATGGACTGCGCGCTGGTCGTGGAGCCGGACGGCGGTCCGAACGGCGAGCCGCGAGCGCACACGAAGGTGCTCAACGCGGTCGAGGAGGGTGACCTGATCGCGACCGACCAGTCGGGGATCCGAGTGCGGCCGCCGGAGCGCCCGCGGAGCGGCGGCGGCGCCTTCGGCTTCATGCAGGGCGGGGTCTCCGCGGAGCGGCCCTCCGAATCCACCATCCGCGAGGTCGCCGCGGAGTTGCGCGCGGTGAAGCGCTCGGGCGGCACCGTGATGGTCGTCGCGGGGCCGGCCGTGATCCACTCGGGCGCGGGCGACGCGCTCGCGGACCTCGTCGCCGCGGGGTACGTCGACGCGCTCTCTGCCGGGAACGGCTTCGCGACCCACGACCTGGAGCGCTCGCTGTACGGCACGTCGCTCGGGATGGACGTCGAGACGCTCGAACACCCGCGGAAGGGGCACAAACACCACATCTGGACCATCTCGGAGATCATCCGCGCGGGCGGGATCGAACCCGCCGTGGAGGAGGGGATCGTCACCGAGGGCGTGATGTACGAGTGCGTCGAGCGCGACGTCGACGTCGTCCTCGCGGGCTCGATCCGCGACGACGGTCCCCTGCCGGACACGATCACCGACGCCGTCGAGGCGCAGAACGCGATCCGCGAGCAGGCCCACGAGGCCGACATCGTGATCATGCTCGCGACGCTGCTCCACTCGGTCGCCGTCGGCAACTGCCTCCCGTCGACGACGAAGACCGTCTGCGTCGACATCAACCCGGCGACCGTCACCCAACTGCTCGACCGGGGCTCGGCGCAGGCCGTTGGGATGGTCACCGACATCGGGACGTTCGTGCCGACGCTCGCGGAGTTCGTGCTGGAGGGCGGGGACGACATCGAGACCGGGAACGGGGGCGACATCGAGGCCGGGAACGGCGGCGATGAGGCGTGAATGTCGCGCTTCGACCGTACGATCCCGCGAGCGACGCCGACGACCTGTACGAGTGTAAGCTCGCCTTCGAGCGCGGGCTCGGCGCGAACACCGGCGGCGACGACAAGGCGGCCGTCTACGAGGGGAAGCTCACCGACGAGTACCGGAAGGAGTGGCTGGCGTGGGTCGAGCGATGCGTCGCCGACGACGAGCGGTGCGTGACGGTCGCGGTCGACGAGGGGGAGGGCGAGTCGGTCGTCGGCTACGTCTTCGTGCTTCCCGAGCGGCTGGCGATGATCTGGGACGCGGCCGTGATAAACGAGCTCTACGTCGCCCCGGAACACCGCGGCACGGGCGTCGCCGACGACCTGATGGCCGCCGCCGTCGACCTCGCGGGCGACCAGTCGCTCCCGCTGGACCGGGTCGTGCTCGACGTCGACCCCGCGAACGAGCGCGCCCGAGCGTTCTACGACCGCCACGGCTTCGAATCGTGGGGCGAGATGGTCGCGCGACCGGTCGACCGCGACTGAGTCGCGGCCGCGCGACGCCGTTCCGAAGGTACAAGCCTCCCTGCCCGTTCCCCGGATCCATGTACGACATCGGCATCGTCGGCTGCGGCGTGATCGGGACCCGGCTCGCCGCCGCGGTCGACGCCCACGATCGGTACGAGCTCGCCGCGGCCTGCGACCTCGACGCGGACCGGGCCGCCTCCCTGGCGGCCGACTACGGCACGGCGTCGACGGCGACAATGACCGATCACGCGGCGCTCGCGGAGCGAGAGGGGCTCGACGCCGTCTACGTCGGCGTCCCCCCGCTCGCACACGAGGCGGTGGTCACCGACGCGCTCGACGCCGGCCGACACGTGATCTGCGAGAAGCCCATCGCGGCGGACGCCGAGGCGGGCCGGCGGATGAGCTCCCTCGCCGCGGACCGGGACCTCGCGACCGCGGTGAACCTCCCGTTCCGGTACACGCCCGGATTCGTCCGGCTTCGAGAGCTGGTCGAAGCGGGCGCGATCGGCGACCGGCGCCGGGTCGAACTCCGGTTCCGCTTCCCGCAGTGGCCGCGCGAGTGGCAGGACGTCGCGTGGCTGGAGTCGCGCGAACAGGGCGGCCCGCTGCGGGAGGTCGGGACCCACTTCCTCTTCGGCGTCCGGGAGCTGTTCGGCGCCGTCGACGCGGTGAGCGCGGACGTCGGCTACGCGGGGCCGGACGCGTACGAGGACGACGTCGTCGGGACGTTCCGGGCCGACGGCCTTCGGGGGACGATCGACCTGCTCTGCGACCACGAGGGCGAGGAGGAGAACGTCGTCACGGTCGTCGGGGACGACGGGTCGCTCTCGCTGACTGAGTGGCACCGGCTCGTTCGCGACCGCGGCCGCGAGGGCGAGCGGACCCTCGTCGACGAGCGCGGCGACACCACCGCGGCGCTGCTGACCGAGTTCGCGCGGGCGATGGACGGCGACGGGGGCGACCTCGTCTCCTTCGGGGAGGCGACCCGGGTCCAGGCGGCGCTCGAAGCGATCCACGCGTCGGACGGGGACCGCGTCGCCCTCGACGGCTGACGGCGGACCGGAACCGCAGGACGTGAGAACGCCGGACAGGAGTTATATGCGTGCCGCCGCGACCTTCGGATATGAGCTATCTCGTGGCCACCGACGGATCGACTGAGAGCGATGAGGCGGTCCGGTACGCCGCGCGTCAGGCGGTCGCGTTCTACGAGACCCTCGAGATCGCCCACGTGTTGACGCCGGACTCGGAGCTCGTCGACGGAACGATCGTCCTCCCGGGCGAGGAGGCCGCGGTCGAGGCCGGCCAGAGCGTCCTCGCCAACGCCGAGACGGTCGCCGAGGAGGCGGTCGGCGACGAGTCCATCGACGTGGAGACGCAGCTGCTCACCGGTCGCCCGGCCGACGCGATCGCCGACTACGCCGCCGAGGCGGACGTCAACGCCATATACGTCGGTCACCGGGGGCTGAGCGAGGAGCGCGAGCAGGTCGTCGGCAGCGTCGCGAAGAGCGTCGTCGACAAGGCGGACGTGCCGGTGACTGTGATCCGGTAGCGTCGGCCGCGATCGCCGCGCTCGACGGGCGAGGAGTGCCGACCGAGGACGTCCGCGGCGGCCGCGGCGTCAGAGACGACGGCAATGACCACCAGTACCGGGCCTTCAAAACCGTCGCCCGCGTAACATGAGGTGATGTCTGAGGAAGTACTCGTCACGGCGGACTGGGTGGAATCGAACCTCGACGCGTTTCAGGACGACGACTCCGATCACCGGCTCGTCGAGATCAACAATCCGACCGTCACAGACGAGTCGGAGTACACGCCGTACGAAGAGGGGCACATCCCCGGCGCGCTGAACTTCGAGTGGGACGAGGTGTTCACCGATGAGACGGAGCGCGACATCGTCTCCAAGGCGGACTTCGCGGCCCGCAACGGGGAAGCCGGAATCGACGCCGACACGACGGTCGTCGTCTACGGCGGCGGCCGCGTCCCGAACTGGTTCGCGCTGTTCGGCTACTGGATCTACAAGTACTACGGTCACGATGACGTCCGCGTTATCGACGGCGGGAAGGGGTACTGGGTCGCCAACGACTACCCGCTCACGACCGAGGAGCCCGACTTCACGCCGCGCGACTACGAGGCCCGCGGCCCCTTCGAGAACGTCCGCGCCTATAAGGACGACATCGACAAGGCGATCGAAGAGGGGATCCCGATGGTCGACGTCCGCTCGCCCGAGGAGTTCTCCGGCGAGGTCATCGCGCCCGAAGGACTCAACGAGACGGCCCAGCGCGGCGGCCACATCCCCGGCGCCAGCAGCGTCCCGATCGGGACCACGCTGAACGAGGACGGCACGTTCAAGAGCGCCGACGAGCTCCGCGAGCTGTACAGCGAGGCCGGCGTCGACGGCGACGAGTCCACGATCACCTACTGCCGCGTCGGCGAGCGCTCGTCGATCGAGTGGTTCCTCCTGCACGAACTGCTCGGCTACGACGACGTCCGTAACTACGACGGCTCGTGGACCGAGTGGGGCAACCTCGTCGGCGCGCCGATCGAGACGGGCGAGTAAGCGGCGCTCGGTCGCCGCCGTCGACCCGCTGACGCTATTTAAATAAGTCACTAAGCGAGGAGGACGCCGCGCACGCCCGTTCGGCGGCAAGGTCTCCGCGGTGTCGGCCGCCGACCGTCCGGGTCTGCCGGCCACCCGGGCCGCCGCCGACAGGGCCTTGCGGCGAGAGCCCGTATCCGGGATCGAACATGGGTGCGGACGACCACGCCCCGACGCCGCCGACGGTCCCGGATCCGGAGGCGATTCGGTCGGTCACCGGGTCGCCGACCGAGGCCGGCACCGTGGTCTGGCACCGCGAGGACCTCCGGATCGCGGACAACCCCGCGCTCGCGACGGCCGCGTCCGCGGCCGCGGCGACGGAGCGAGATACCGACGAGGCGGCGACCGCGGAGGACGCTGACGGGACGGCGGCCGCGGAGGACGCCGACCCCGTCGTTCTCCCGCTGTTCGTCTTCGATCCCGCCTTCTACGGCGACCGCGGCCTCGCGTGCGACGCCCGGATCGCGTTCCTTCACGACTCCCTGCGCGACCTCGACCGACAGTACCGCGACGTGGGCGCGCCGGGCCTGACGTACGCCCACGGCGACCCGATCGAGGTGCTCGGTCGCTTCGTCGACGCCGGCTGGGACGTGGTCGCGACGCGGAGCGTGACCGGTCGGTACGGACTCCGGCGCGACGAGCGCGCCCGCGACGAGATCGGCGTCGAGCTCGTCGACGGCGACGGACTGGTCCGCGACGCCGATCGCTCGCGCCGGGAGTGGAAGGGAGCGATCGAGTCGTGGCTGGCCGCCGACGCGCACGACTGGGACCCGCGACGCGTCGACGTGGAGCGGATAGCGACCGGACCGGGATCGGGATCGGGCTCCGACTCGTCCCCGGACACCGGCGACTCGTTCGTTCCGTCGCCCGAGGCCGTCGCGGCCGCCTACGACGTGACCCCCGAGAAATCGATGGTGCCGGACGGCGGTCGGGCGGCGGGCCGCGATCGGTTGGCGTCGTTCGCCGGGCGGCTCGGCGACTACCCCGGGAACATCTCCTCGCCGGTCGACGCCCGCGAGGGCACGAGCGGCCTCTCGCCGTACCTGCGGTTCGGCTGTCTCTCGCTTCGGGAGGTCCACCGGTACGTCGACGAGCACGCGCCGGACGGCCGGGGGAAGTCGATGTTCGTCTCCCGGCTGTTCTGGAACCGCCACTACCGGCAGAAGCTGGTCGACTGGCCGGGGTGGCTCGACGAGGCCGTCAACCCGGTGTACGCCGGATTCAACCGGGACCGACACGACCCGGAGCTCGTCGCGGCGTGGAAGGCCGGCGAGACCGGGTTTCCCATGGTCGACGCGAGCATGCGTTGCCTCCGCGAGACCGGTTGGCTCAACTTCCGGATGCGGGCGCTCTGCGCGAGCGTCTACTTCCACGTCCTCCAGCAGCCGTGGCGGATCGGCGCGGACCACTTCCACGAGCACCTGATCGACGCGGACGCCGCGATCAACTACACGCAGTGGCAGTCGCAGTGCGGGCTCGTGGGTCGCCCCGGGCTCCGGCTCTACAACCCGCGCAAGCAGGTCCGCGACCACGACCCGGACGGGGAGTTCATCGCGCGGTGGGTTCCCGAACTGGAGCCGCTCCCAGTCGAGCACCTCGACCGCCCCGAGCACGCCCCGCTCGCCGTTCAGGCTGAGTGCGGCGTGTCGATCGGCGAGGAGTACCCCTACCCCGTCATCGACTTCGAGGCGGCCCGCGAGGAGTTCCAGCGGCGGTACTACGACGCGCATCCCGAGGCCGCCGCTAGGCTGGCGGACGAGCGGATCGCCCGCCGCGCCTCCCTTTCGGGCGGACTCGACGCCGCACGGGCGATCGCGGAGGAGCACGGGAGCGAGGCCTCGGAACGAGGGGCCGAAGCGAGCGGCGGTGCCGGCGAGGCGACCGCTGAGGGGCGTCGGCGCGGTCGTCAGACCGATCTGTCCGCCTTCGACGACGACGGCTGACCGACGAGCCGGCGTGGGAACGTATTTACATGTGTGTACCGTATTGTGAATCATGAACCAGAATGTCGGTTCCACGGACAAGCGCGTCAGAACGGCCCTCGGTGCGGTGTTCGGAATCGCCTCGCTCGCGACGCTCGCGGGAGCGGTTCCGGTGCCGGCGTTGGCCGCGCCCGTCCTCGGCGTCGTCTCGCTGATCATGCTCGGGACCGCCGCGACCGGCACGTGCGCGCTCTACTCCCTGATCGGCGTCGACACGTGCCCGGCGTCGGCCGGCGGCTCACGGTAAGACCCTCGACCGGTCCGGGCTTTCACGTACAGAAGGGTTGAGACGGTTCTTCTCGACGGTTTCGAACCACCGGCGACGGTAGCCTCAAGTGTGGCTAGTCGTAACGTATGACATGAGCCTGCGACGCAGACCGATGACTGTCGTGTGCGTGCGCGCGAACCGCTTCGCCGACCGAGGTGACCGATCGTGAGCGACACCCCGACCGTCCTCGTGATCGGAGGCGGCGCGACCGGGGCCGGAGTCGCCCGCGACCTGGCGCTCCGCGGCGTCGACGTGACGCTCGTCGACCGCGGCGGGCTCGCCGGCGGCACCTCCGGGCGCTCGCACGGCCTGCTTCACAGCGGCGCCCGCTACGCGGAGGACGACCCTCGAGGCGCCGAGGAGTGCCTCCGCGAGAACCGGACGCTCCGCGAGATCGCCGGGGCGTGCCTCCGCGAGACCGACGGGCTGTTCGTCCGCCTCGGCGGCGACGACCCGGACTACTTCGAAGAGAAGGTGGCGGCCTGCGAGGAGATCGGGATCGAGACCGAGCGGCTCGACGCCGACGAGGCGCAGGCGGTCGTTCCGGGGCTCTCCGACGACGTCGCGGAGGCGTTCCGCGTGCCGGACGGCGTGATTTATCCCTCTCGGCTGGTCGCCGCGAACGCGGCCGACGCCGAGCGACACGGCGCCACCGTCCACACCGACGCGCCCGTCGAGGCCGTCGAGACTGCCGACGGCGCGGTCTCGACCGTGCGCGTCGGCGGCGACGTCGACGCCGCGCTCCGACCGGACCACGTCGTCAACGCGACGGGGGCGTGGGCCGACCGGATCGCCGACCTGGCCGGCGTCGATGTGGGGATGGCGCCGAGCCGCGGCGTGATGATATCCGTCGAGTACGACGGGCTCGATCCGGTGTTGAACCGGTGTCGCGACCCCGACGACGGCGACATCGTCGTCCCCCACGAGGGGGAGGCCGTGCTCGGCACGACGAGCGTCCCGGTCGACGACCCGGACGAGTACGAGACGGCCGACTGGGAGGTCGAGCGCTCGATCGAGGAGTGCGCGGCGATGCTCCCCGCGGTCGCCGAGGCCCCGGAGGTGAGACGGTGGTGGGGCGTCCGCCCCCTGTACGCGCCGGACGAGACGGGATCGAACCGGCGCGGGATCTCGCGCGGATTCACCGTGATCGACCACGCCGACGAGGGCGTCGGGAACCTCCACACGGTCGTCGGCGGGAAGCTGACGACCTACCGGGAGATGGCCGAGCTGACGGCCGACCGCGTCTGCGAGCGACTCGGCGTCGACGCCGCCTGCGACACCGCGACGGAGCCGCTCCCCGGCGCCGACGACCCCGCTCGGCTCGACGAGTTCGTCGAACGGTACGGCGGGGCGAACCCGACCGACGCCGGCGTCGTGAGCGCCGCCGCTGACGACGACTGAAACGGCGGGGATCGGACGGCGAGGGCGCCGGGGGCGAGTCCGGCTACTCGCCGTCGTCGATCAGGTCGCCGAACACCGAGGTCGCGGTGTCGGGGACGTCGAAGTCGTGGTAGTGCTCGCCCTTCTCCTTCGAGAGGATGTTGAGGGCCGCGGCGGCGCCGTCGCCGGCCGAGATGACCGCCTGCCACTCCTCGGCGCGGACCATCCCGCCCGTCGCGTAGGCGCCGTCGACGCTGGTCTCCATCGAGACGTCGACGTCGACCGTGTCGTCGTCGCCGAGCGCGCAGCCGAGCGACTCCGCGAGGTCGCGGCTCGCGCCCGTGGCGAGCACGAGGTAGTCGGCCTCGTACTCGCCCGCCTCGGTCGTCACCGCGAACCCAGCGTCCGACTCGGCGACGTCGGTGACTTCCTCGCCCTGCTTCCGATCGACGCCGAAGTCGTCCGCCTGCTGGCGGAGGGTCGCGAGGAACTCGTCGCCACCGACCGAGCCGATCCCGGGGTAGTTGAACAGGTGCGCCTTGTGCATCCAGGTCTTGTCGGTGTCGAACAGGACCGCGTCGAGCCCGTTCTTGCCCGCGAACAGCCCCGCGCTGAGTCCGGCCGGTCCGCCACCGACGATCGCTACGTCTGCCATGCCGTCACTTCCCAAGCCGGACTGATAAGCGTTGGCGGAACCGGCGACACGGGTGCGGTAGCGGACGATCGGCGATTGGCGATTGGCGGTCGGCGGTCGACGGACGGCGGTCGGCGGTCCGCTGGTCCGCGGGTCAGCCGGCGACTACGACGAGAAGTCTGAGAGTGACCCGTCGGCGTCGTCGGATCCGTTCCGACTCTCGCCCTCGCCGGTCCGGTCTCCCTCCGCGCTCTCGTCGTCCCCGCCGCCGACCGTCTCGGGCTCGCGCCACGGGTCGTCCGGGTCGACGGGCTCGACGGCGCGGTCGAGCTCGGCGGCGGAGTAGTCGCGGTCGTCGTCGAGCAGCATCGCGAGGCGCTGCCAGCGGGCGCTGTGCTCGCCTTCCCCCTCCGGTCCGACCCGCGCGCCGCGCGTCTTGAAGAAGCGCGTGCCGCGCCCCAGCTTCGACCCCTCGCCGGTGTGGCCGTCGAAGATCGCGTCGAACTCGCCGCCCGGTTCGAGGTCGCCGACCGGGAAGTCGTGGGCGGGCTCCTCCCCGTTCTCGCGGGCCTCTGCGCGCAGGTCCGCGACGGCGCGGAAGTACTCGTCGGCGTTGGGGCCCTCGCGGGTCGACCGCGCGCGGGCGGCCGCCAGCGCGGCGTGGATCGCGCAGAGTCGGCCCTTCCACTCGGCGGGCTCCCAGCGCTCGGTAGCGAGTTCCTCGTAGCGCTGGATCGTGAGCGCGACGTCGCTGCCGGCGCGGAGGTCCTCGACGACGTAGAGGTTCAGGCGGTCCCAGAGGTTCCACGAGTAGCCGGAGCGCGCCAGCTCCCAGGCGGCCCACGCGGCGACCTCCTCGTCGGAGCGGCGCACGGCCTTCTGGAGCAGGCTGGAGACGGCGTAGCGGTTGTACCCCCCGTCGGTCTCGTTCGCCTCCTTCGGCTCGCCGAAGTCGTTGTCGCCGGTCGCGTCCGGCGTCGTGTCGGTCTCCAAGCTCCCGTCCGACCCGAACGTCGCCTGTCTGTCGTCGCCGTCGGCCATACGCCCGCTCCCGCCGCGAGCGACTTAAAAACCGCGCGCGGCGGGCGAGATCGGAGCGAGCCGGGCGGTGCCCGAGGCGCCCGCGGTACGGCGGATCACACCTGCGCTGAAAGGGAACCCTTAAGTCGAATCCAGCGGCTATGTTTCAGTGACCGCCCTTAGCTCAGCCTGGTAGAGCAGTCGACTGTAGATCGACTTGTCCCCCGTTCAATTCGGGGAGGGCGGACTGAACCTCAGCAACCGTGAGCGACAGCGATCGGTTGCTGAACGTGAGGGACGATCGACCCGAATTGAGCAGACGAGTCACAGCCCGGAACGGCGAGCGGAGCGAGCCGCACGCCCGGACTGTCTCGGCGAGTTCAATTCGGGGAGGGCGGACTCCCTTTCCGGCCGGGTCGCAGTGCACGCCTGTCTTACTCTCATCACGTTCTTAGCGATGGCCACATGATCGGCCTGCTTCCCGCAGGAGTGGGGCCGACGGGAGCGACCCCCGGGTCGCCGCCGAGTCGGAATCCGTGACACTCGAGGGCCGTCGACCGACGGCGCGAGCGCGGTTAAGCCGACAAAAACCGCTAACAACTTATCTAATTTATTACATACTAGTTTAATATCTATTGTGATTATTGCTTAAGAATGTCCGTAGGACAGGAGCTACTCGACGTACCGTTCCCCGAGATGGTGGCCAGCATGGGGCAGGGGATCGCGGACGCACAGAACCAGTTGGACATGAACTCGGTCGAGGTCGCCAAGACGCTCGCGGAGACCGAGATCGAGGTCGTCCCGGCGATCACGCGGACGATCGACTCGAACGGCGACGTCACCTACTCCTCGGCGGACGCGATAGACGTCTCGCTGCTGCAGGCGGGGCTGTTCCCGACGTTCTACCGGTTCTCGGAGGCCGTCATCGAGGTCGAGATGGACATCAAGACGACCACCGAACGGGAGACGAACATCGACGTCAGCGCCGAGGCGCACGCCGGGTTCGGCCTGTGGGGCGGCAGCATCCAGACCGACGTGAGCCACAACCGCAAGTTCGGGAAGGAGGTCCACGGGACGAGCAAACTGAAGACCACGATGGTCCCGGTGCCGGAGCCGCCGTACCTCTTCCCCGAGGTCGAGACGGTCGACAACCGCACCACGACCGAGGAGTGATCGAATCGGGTCCCGGTCGCCGACCCCCGAGAGCGCGGCTCTCGCCGGCGACCGCATCCGCACCCGCGACACCGACACCTATGCCACTACGAGCCCATCACGTTTCCCCGCCTAGTACAGCCCGCCGCCGACCGACTCAGCCGGTCGCGGACGTCCCGTTCGACGACCTCGTCTCCCTGCTGGCCGCGGGCGTCGCCGACGCGCAGACCGCGCTCGACGCGCACAGCGCGGCGACGGGGGCGTCGCTCGCGGAGACCGAACTCGAGGTCGTCCCGTCGGTCACGCGGACGATCGACACCGACGGCTCGGTCACGGCGACGCCGGCCGCGACGGAGCGTCGGTCCCTGCTGGAACTCGGGATCACGCCCGCGTGGTACCGGTTCAGCGAGGCGACGATCGAAGTCGAGGCGGACGTGCGAGTGGCCGAGCGCGAGGGCAACGACGCCGGCGCGGGTGACGACGGGACGGACGACGCCGACCGACTCGGTGACGACGGAAACGATCCCGCGAGCGGGCTCACGGCGAGCACGCAGTCGGTGATCGACCGGCGGCGGTTCGACCGGGAGGTCGGCGCGAACGCTCGACTGGCCGCGCGTCTCGAACCGACGCCGCTGCCGAGGCGGGTCGGCCCCCCGGCGGAAGCGGACGCGGAACGCGGAGGCGACCGTGCCGACTGACGAGTGGCTCGCGCGACCGCTCTCGGAGTTCGTCCGCTCGGTCGCGTTCTCGGTCGCGGAGGGCCAGGAGGAGTTGGACCGCCGATCGATGGCGGCCCAGCGCGCGCTCGAACGGGAGATCGAGAGCGGCGAACTCGCGTACGACCTCGACGCCTCCTGGCTCCGGTTCTCCGAGGTCGAGGCGGACCTGGAGCTGACGCTCTCCGTCGAGGGTAAGGAGATCCGAGACCCGGAGACCAACGAGGTCCGCGGGTACAAGCCCGTCGTGAGCGCGGTGCCGCTCAACCACCGCGTCGTCGGCGAGTACGAGGTGGACGCCGAGATCGCGAGCGAGGTACGCCTCAAGATAGCGCCCGTTCCGCCGGAGTCGCGTCGGCCATGAGCGACCGGTTCGACGCCAAGAGCGAATCGTATCGCATCGCTGAGACGTTTCAGTTGGAGGAGATCCCCCAGGTCGACGTCGAGAAGTTCGAAACCGTCGAGCGGGCGGCGGTCGAGCGGGTGATCACCGAGCAGCAGGAGTCGCTCGTCCGGCTCCAGACCGACGTGCTCGACGTGCGGACCGAACGCGACGCGCTCGAACACCAGCTCTCGAAGCTGACGGACGACCGCGAGCGGCTTCAGGAGCGCGTCCGGGAACTGGAGATGGAGCGCCCGGCGCTGGAGCCGAAGACCGTCTTCTCGAACCTCGGCGCGGCGCTGGAGGCGGCCGACGAGGACCTGTCGAGCGAGCGCTACCGCGTCGACGACGTCGACTTCACGCTCAAGGCGAACGTCACCCAGACCGAGGAGGGGGTCCGGATGCACCTCCCCTCGCTGGACGAGTCGTCGCTCTCGGCGAACCTCAGCGAGGTCTCGTTCCGGCTGCGGGCGCCCCGCACCGAACCGGAACGACCGGAGACGGAGTACGTCGACGTGCCGGAGCTACGGGGGCTGTCGCGCGAGGCCGCGGTCAGCCGGCTGACGGCCGCCGACCTCGCGGTCGGAACGGTCGAACGCGCTCCCGACCCGACGACGACGCCCGGGGCCGTCGTCGAGCAGTTCCCCGACGCCTACGCCGTCGCCGAGCCCGGGGCTCCCGTCGACCTCGTCCTCGCCGAGGAGCCCGGCGACGATTCGGAGTCGGCCGACGAGTCGAGCGCGGAGGCGGATACCGGCGCCTCGACCGACTCGGACGCGACGGGAGGGAGCGATTCGAACGCGGACGAACCCGCGGACGACGCGCCCGCCGACGAGACCGGAGAGGAGAACCCCGACGAGACCGCTGAGGAGAGGCCCGAAGAACGGACCGACGACGAGGAGAAGGCGCGCATGGAGGCGTTCCGCCGCGCGATCGTCGAGGTCGACCCGGAGAACGGCTCGGCCGTCGCGGACCGACTGCGCCGCGCCGGCGTCACCGACCTCGACGCGCTCGTGGAGCGGGACCCGGAGGAGCTCGCCGAGCTGTTGTCGATCCCGGTCGAACGGGTCCGCGCGTTACAGGAGGAGCTCGGCGGCCGCGAGGAGCCGATCGAGCTCGAATCCGTCTCCGGTATCGGTCCGACGTACGCGAGTCGACTCCGCGAGAAGGGGATCGGATCCGTCGCGCGGCTGTCGACGCTCGATCCGGAGACGGTCGCCGAGATCACGCGGGCGTCGACGAGCCGAGCCGCCGACTGGATCGAGCAGGCGACCCGGCTGACGGAGGAGCGGTGACCCTCGCGGAGCGGTTCGGCGCGTCGATCGAGGTCGCGGGACCCGACCCCGACGCGGAGGCGTTCTTCTTCGTGAAGCGTCCGGAGTCGGTCGACCACGACGCGTTCGTCACCGGGCTGCTCGGGCTCGTGGGGACGGGCGGCCGGCTCGTGCTCCATCACCGATCGGGGTTTGCGGTCGTCCGCGTGTCCCACGACCGCGCTCGGCGGCTGCGGCGGCTTCCGTGGGTCGACAGCGTCGGCGGCGTTCGGTTCGATCCGGAGCAGTTCGCGGCCGTGACCGGCGCTCCTATCGCGTGATCGGCGCTCCGGTCGTATGACCTGCGCTCCCACCGTGTGACCGGCGCTCCCGTCGTGCGAGCGGGGCCATTCGATTCTCAGCGCGAGTATTCGCACCGACAGCGTATTTATCCCTCCACTGCAACTCTCCGGACATGACTCTCGTCGTGGTCCCGGTCCGGTTCCCGCCGTCGTCGCACTCGGCGGCGACGCTGCGAGAGGCCGTCCGCGTCGCCGATGAGCGCGACGCCGACCTCACGATCCTCCACGTTGACCTGTATCAGAACTCGGGCGGCGTCTCCCGCAGCGACCTCAAGCGCGCCGTCGAGCGGCGGATCGGGGCGGTGGACCGCGCGCGGTACGTCGTCCGACGCGGCTTCCTCGTCGAGGAGACGATCTTAGAGGAGATCGTCGCCGAGAAGGCCGACGTCGTCGTCATCGGCTCGAAGCAGGCGGGTCGCTGGCGGCGGATGGTCCAGAAGCTCCTCTCCGACCCGGACATCGACTCGTTCCTCCGGAGCGAACTCGACTGCACCGTGATCACGGTCGAGGCCGACGGCGAGGTCACGAGCAACGAGGGCGAGGAGAACGAGGCGGACGCCCCGATCCCGGACGACGGCGGCGACTGACAGACTCAGTCGCCCCCGCCCCCGCCCGCGACCTCGTAGCGGCGCTCGTACTCGATGACCGTCGCGACCCGGTCGGCGACGTCGCCGCCGAACTCCCGCTCGACGAGGTACAGGGCCAAGTCGATCCCGGAGGTCACACCGCCCGCGGAGAGCAGGTCGCCGTCGTCGACGACGCGCGCGTCCACGACCTCGGCGCCCGACTCGCGCAGCTCGTCGATCGCGCCGGCGTGGGTGACCGCGCGCCGCCCGTCGGTGACGCCGGCCTCCGCGAGCAGCATGGACCCGGTGCATACCGAGGCGATCCGCGTGCCGGCCGCGTGGTGGGCCGCGAGCGCGCGGGGAACGTCCCCCTTCCGCGCCTCCGCCCACGCGCTCGCCTCCGCGTCGCGCGCGTTCCAGCCGCCGCCCGGAACGAGCAACAGGTCGGGGACGTCGTCCGCGTCCGGCTCGGGCAGGGTCCCGTCGACCCCGACGCGCGTCCCGTGGCTCGCGGTCACCGAGTCGCGCTCGCCGAGGGTCACGTACCGGACGCGCCCGGCCGGGTCGTCCCCCTCTCCGGCGTACTCCAGCGCGTAGTCGAACACCTCGTACGGACCGATCCCGTCCAGTTCGTCGAAGCCGTCGTACAGCAGCACGTCCACGTTCATACCGACTCGAAGGGGGGCGGACGGCTTGTGCGTTCCCCCGCCGTCACTCCGCGGCGAAGGCGTCGGCGACCGCCTCGATGTCGCCGGCGACGCGGTCGCGGTCGATCCGCTCGCCGCGGTACGCGCGCTCGACGATCCCGTCGGGATTGACGAGCATGGTGACGACGACGTGGGTGAAGTCGTACCCGGGGAGTCGCTCGCTCTCGGTCGTCCGCTCGAAGCCGATCCCGAGCCGGTCCTCGACGACCGCCTTCGCCCGCTCCGGCGTCTCCGGGCGGAGGTAGTGCCAGTTGCCGCTGTCGAGGTTCACGCCGATCGTCTCGGCGTTCTCCCGAAGCGTCGCCGCGTCGTCGCGCTCGGGGTCGAAGGTGATCGGGAGGAAGGCCGTCTCGTCGGTCAGTCCCGCGTCGGCGACCCGCCGCTGGACGGACACCAGCCGTCGAAGGAGGATCCCGCACTCGACGGGACAGGTGGTGAACACCCCGGTCACGATCGCGGTCCGATCGAGCGCCTCGCTGTCGATCGTCACCCCCGCGATCGGGTCCCGAAGCTCGAACGCGGGGAGTGGTTGGCCGTACGCGGGATACGCGAGATCCTCGCTGTCCGCGAGTTGGTCCTCCTGCGGGCCGAGCACGACCCCTTCCGGCTCGTCGCCGAGCACCGAGGCGCAGCCGGCGACCGCGCCGGTCGTCGCCGCAGCGATCCCGCCGAGCACCGCTCGCCGTTGCATACCGAAGTCGTCGGACCGCGCTCGCATAACCGGTCTGGTGCGCCCGTCGAACGCGGCTCGTCGCTCGCGGGATTTATAACGGCGAGTAGTACGGGATCGGGGGGTGCGGCAGCGGGACGCCGAGCGTCGCGAGCCCGTGCTGGAGCGGGATGTACCCGAGCGCGACGAAGGCGACGCCCAGCGCCCGGTGGATCCGCATGCGGGTCTCGACGCTCACGGCGCCGAACGCGGTGCCGAAGACGAACAGCGCCGGGACGGTGCCGAGGCCGAGCGCGCCGAGCGCGGCCGCGCCGCCGAGCGCGCTCCCCTGGACGAACGCGTACAGGAAGGCGGGGTACAACAGCGGGCACGGCAGGAGGCCGTGGGCGGCGCCGAGCCCGACGATCCGCCAGCTGCCGACCCACGCGTCCACGCGGGGCACGATCCGACCGGTCACCACTCCGGCGGCGGCGTCGAGACCGGGAACCGGGATCCGCCGGAGTTCCAGCCGGAGCGCGTACCGCGCCCCGATCGCGATGACGACCCCGCCGACCGCGATCCCCGCGAGCGCGTGGACGTCGCCGGCGACCGTCGTCACGGTGCGGCCCGTCACGAACGCGAGGCTCCCGGCGAGGCCGAACAGCCCGCCGATCGCGGCGTAGCTGGCGGTCCGTCCGAGGTTGAACAGCGCGTGCTGGCGCACCTGTCGCACGGTGAGGTCGTTCCGGCCGCCGGCTCGCCCGTCGGCGGCGCCCTCGCGCATCCGGTCCGCGTACGTGGAGACGAGCGGTCCGCACATGCCGAGGCAGTGCGCGCCGCCGAGGAGGCCGACGAGCAGGAAGACGCCGAGGCTCAGCGGCTCCGCCGAGTGGATCGTTCCGGTGGGCTCGCACGTCGCCGTCGCGGGGGCGAGCGAGGCCCCGAGCGAGCCGACGCCGCCCCCGAGTTCGCGCATGTCCGAACCCACGCACGCGGCGGCCCTAACGGATCTGGTGCGATCGGCGAACGGGGGCCCGCGATCTACCGGCGGCGGGGAGCGCGGTCACGGCGTCGGACCGCGACCGCGAGGGCGGGCTACTCGAACAGGTCGTCGACGGTCCGGACGAACCGGTCCACGATCCGGTCCGGGAGCGACGCCGACACCTCGTCGAGGAGCGCCGCGGTCCGCTCGGGACGCGCGAGCGAGACGCGCACGGGCCGGTCGTCGGACTTCTCGACGACCCCGCTCTCGGTGAGGTTCGAGACGTGCCACGAGACGGTGCTCCGCGCGAGGTCCAACTCCGCCGCGAGCGTCGCCGGGCGGGTCGCCCCCTCGGCGTGGAGCCGAACGAGGATCTCGCGGGCGGTCTCGCGGCGGAGGAAGGCGACGGCCCGTCGCTCCCACGGGTCGAACGCCGGATCGAAGTAGTGGGCGCGGCCGCCGATCCGCTCCACGGCGACCTCGCCGTCCCGGACGAGCCGGCGCAGGTGGTACTGCGCCTGCCCGGTGGCGATGTCGAGGTCGCGGCTCACCCGGTTGAAGTGGACGCCCGGCGTGTCGCGGACGTGTCGGCGAACCCGGACTCTGGTCTCCGGCATTGGTGCTCGCTTGGAGCTACCGGATCGGCACCTAAAACGAGCCCGCGCGTTCTCTCCGCGTGGGAGCGGCCGGGGGAGTATTCTTGTCGCTCGCCGCAGTAGACACCGAGAACGTGAGTCCGATTCTCGCGAGCCAGATTGCGAGTGCGACCGCGACTGCGATCGCGACCGCCGGCGGATGGGGCGTAGAGGGGTCGCTGCCGCTGCTCGGCGTCGTGTTCGTCGCCGGCCTCGGAACGGGGCTGCTCTTCCTCGTGAGCCTCGTCGCCTACCGCCGCCGGCGGAGCGCCCAGTACGGCCTGATAAGCGTCGCGGTCGGCGCCCTCCTCGCCCGCTCGGTCGTGGGCGCGGGCACCGTCCTCGGCGTCGTCCCGATGCCGGTGCACCACTACGTCGAACACAGCCTGGACTTCCTCATCGCCGCGGTCGTCCTCTACGCGGTGTACGCGTACGCCCCGGGGTCGGTCGGGGACGACACGACCGCCGACTGATCGGCGGGCCGCCTCACGCGGCCGCTCAGTCCCCGATCTCGCGGCGAACGCGCTCGACCGCCGCGTCGACGCGCCGCCCGTAGGCGAGCGTGACGCCCGCGACGACGGCCCCGAGGAGCGTCCATCCGACCACCGACGCGACCGCCCGGGCGGTCGAGACGAACCCGCCCTCCGGCGCGAAGGCGACGCCGATCACGTGCTCGAAGACGAGCCCGCGGAACGCCCCGTTGGGAGCGAGCGCGATCGACGCGGGGACCGTCGTCGGTGATGCCCCGGCGGCGAGCGATCGGAGCAGGACGAGGTCGCCGCCGAGCACGCCCGCCACCAAGGCGAGGCTCCCGAGCGCGATCGCGCTGCGGCGGCTCGCGGCGAGCGCGGAGACGGCCGCCGCGAGCGACACGTACGCCGCGCCGAGGAGGAGGACGAACGCGAGGAACCGCAGGTACAGCAGGGGCGAGTCGACGCCGGTGTGGGTCGCGAAGATCCCCGTGTCCGGCGCGGCGGTCAGCCAGACGACGGCGCCGATGGCCGCGTACGGGACGCCGACCGCGGCGACGAGCGCGACCAGCCGCGCGAGCAACACCCCCGCGACGTACTCGCCGACGCGGACCGGGTACGTCCGGATCACCGCGAGCTCGCCGCTCGCGGCGTCGGTCAGCAGCGCGCGGTAGCCCAACACCACCGCGACCAGCGGGACCAGGGCCTCGGTCGGGAGGAGCAGGTCCACGACCGCCGGCACGAAGCCGGTCGCGCCGCCGCCACCGGCCGCGAGGAGGCCGCCGAGGGCCGCGAGGAGGCCGACCGCCAGCACGCCGTAGCCGGGAGTCCGGACCACCGTCGCGATCTCGCGCCGGAACACGGTCGAGACTCCCGCGAGGCGGCCGCTCATCGGTCCGACACCCCCGTGACGTGAACGTCCGGCTCCGCGTCCTCGTCGCCCTCGCCGTCGCTCCCCTCGCGCTCGCCGTCTCCCTCCGTCGCGTCGCCGGCGTCCGCGGCGCCCCGACTCGCGCCGGGCTCGCCGACCACGGCGCGGTAGAGTTCGCTCGCGTCGGCCGCGCCGTGCTCGTCGAGCAGTGGATCGAGGGGGCCCGCGGCGGCGACCCGTCCCCGACGCAGGATCACGACCCGGTCGGCGTGGGCGTCGACGAGGTCGAGGGCGTGCGACGAGACGACGACCCCGGTGTCGCCGTCGGCGCGGTTCGCGGCCGCGCGGAACGCGCGCTCGCGCATCCCGGGGTCGAGCCCGCTCGCCGGCTCGTCGAGGACCACGAGCGAGGGGTCCCCGAGGACCGCCTGCGCGATGCCCAACAGCCGACGCATGCCGCCCGAGAGCGCCTCGACGTGCCTGTCACCCGCGTCGCCGAGGCCGACGCGCTCCAGCGCCGCGTCCGGGTCGTCGCCGACGAGCCGCGCGTAGAACGCGAGCGTCTCGCGGGCGGTGAACCCGTCCCGGAACGGGACCCGCTGGGGGAGGTAGCCGATCGGCTTCGGCCCGGTCGCACCGGTGTACCGGACCTCGCCCGCGGTCGGCTCCGTCGCGCCGACGAGCACTCGCAGCAGCGTCGACTTCCCGGAGCCGTTCGGGCCGACGACGGCGGTGACGCCGGGCTCGACGTCGAGCGAAACGTCGTCGAGTACCCGGACGCCGCCGTACGTCCGCGCCGTCCCGGAGAGGCTCGCGACGAGGTCGTCAGACATCCGCCACCCCGCTCGTCGCGGCCCCGCGTCTCGTCGCGTTCGGTGCGTTCGTGTTCGTCCCGATCGCGTTCGACCCGGTCGCGTTTCTATCTCCCTCTCCGCCGCCGGACCGGGCGCGCCAGTCGGCGTGGACCGGTCCCGCGTCCGGGTCGAGCGCCGCCGCTACCCGGTCGGACGCGTACGGCTCCGTCGCCGGGGCGGGGTCGATGATGCTCCCCGAACGCGCGCCGGGGACCGTCCCGCGGAGGCGGTCGAGGAGGGCGACCGCGGGCGACTCGCGCACGGCGACTAGGGCGACCTCGCGGTGGAGCGCGCCGTCGACGGGCGAGGTGGGTCGATACGCGCGCTCGCCGGGGTCGTGGATCCCGACGTTCGCGCCCTCCCAGTAGTTCCCGCGGCCGCCGTCGGCCCAGACCCTGAGCGCGCCCGCCCCGGCGGCCGCGTGGTCCGCGTTGGCGACGAAGTCGTTCTCGACGACCCGACTCGACGGGACGACGGTGGTCGCGCGGGCCCCCAGCTCGTTGTTCGCGGCGACGTTGCGCTCGTACAGGGACCCGCGCGAGCTGGTCGAGAAGCCGAGTTCGTTGCCGACGAGGGTGTTGTACCCGATGTACGCCCTGGTCCCCGAGGCCTGGATCCCCGCGCTGGAGTTCCGGACGTCGTTGCCGACGATCGCGTTGCCCGAGGGGCGCGTCATCACCGTGACCCCGCCGAAGAGCTCGTCTCGGAAGGCGTTGTCGGCGATCAGCGCGTCGCTCGTGTACATGAGGTGGACGCCGTAGCGGTTGTCCGCGAACTCGGAGTTCCGGACGACGGAGTCGTCGGCGCGGTGGAGGTAGATTCCGTCGCGGCCGCCCGCGAACTCGCTGTCCGTCACCGTCACCCGCGACTGCATGCCAGTAATTCCCATGAACCCGTCCTGCCACTCCTCCGTCCCGTTGACGCGGAGGTCGCGGACCGCGGCGTCGGAGCCGTCCCGGAGGAGGATGCCGCTGGCGCTCGCCTCGATCGTCACGTCGTCGACGAACAGCCCGGGCGCGTCGATCGCGCGGATCCCCGCGTCGCCGTGGCCGTACCCGAGCTGGATGTTGGTGTCCCACGCCCCGCCCTCGGGGTCGCGGCCCGATCGCGCCGCATCCGGGTCGCGCGTTTCGTTCCCGCTGCCGTCGACCGCGACCCCGGTGATCGCCACGTCCGGCGCTCGCACCGTGATCACCGAGCCGTTCCCGTCGCCGCGTATGCGCGCGTCCTCCCCGGCGATCGTGACCGACTCGTTCACCGTCAGGGTCTCCTCGTAGGTGCCCGGCGGGACGGCGACGGTCGTGTTCGCCGGCGCGGCCGCGAGCGCCGCCCCGATCGTCGGCGCGTCCTCGCCGACGACGACGGAGACGGGTCGGTCGGCGCGCCGGTCGGCGGCCGCGATCCGCTGGTCGGCCGCCGTCCAGCGGTCGGGGGCCATCCCGCGCACCGCCGCCGCGGAGTCCGTGTCGAACGACCGGTCCCGGACCGCGCCCCAGTCGATCACCCGCCCGCCGTGGTCGGCTGTGAACGCCTCGGCGGCGGCTCGCTCGCGGAACGGGACGACCGTCTCCCCCGCCGGGCTCCGGGCGTCGCTCCCGACCACGTACACCGCCTCCGGCGCCGGCGTCCACTCGCCGGCCAGCTCCGCGTCGAACAGGCCGCGCTCGGTCGTCCCCGGCCGCGCGTCGTCGAACGTCTCGACGTAGGCGACGACCGGGTAGCCGAACTGCCGCTCCGCCCGGTCGTCCTCGAGCGCCGCCGCGAACGACTCGACGCCGTTGTAGCCGACGACGTACTGGAGCTGCGAGTAGAAGACCTGCGTCCGCGGAATCGTCGCCGATCCCGCCATCAGCGCGTCCGTCTCGGAGGAGAGGCCGAGCTCGACGACGTCGTCGTAGGCGACCGGCGACGGCGCCGCCGTCTCGGGATCGTCGACGAACGCCCCCGCCGTCGCCGCCGCGGCGGCGAGGACGAGCGCCGCGAGCGCCAGCCGGACCGGGAGCGACGGATCGCCGAAGGGGTCGAATCTCGTCACGGTGACGTTTATCTCTCCCGGGGTTTATCCGATCTGGTTCGTTCCTCGAACGGGGGATTGAATCGGTCCAGAGGGTCTAAGACGATGGTTCAGCAACTGTTACGCATGGGAGACCACCAGCATCCGTCGACGTCGCGTCGGCGACTGCTCTCCGGAGTCGGCGCGGGGATCGCGCTCGCGGCCGCCGGCTGTCTCGGCGAAGAGAGCGCGTCGATCACGCCGATCTCGCTCGACGGGGAGCGCGCCTGCGACCAGTGCGGAATGATAATCGAGGACCACCCCGGGCCGGTCGGACAGGTCCACTTCGAGGACGACGAGCCCGAGGGCGGGCGACCGGGGCAGTTCTGCAGCAGCACCTGCACGTACACCTACCGGTTCGACGCCGAGGACGCCGGACGGACCCCGCTGGCGACGTTCCTCACCGACTACTCACTCGTCGAGCAGGAGGTGTTCGAGGAGGGCTCCGACGTCATGTTCTCCTCGCACGTCGAGAGCGAGGCGTTCTCGCGAACGACCGATCTCACCGTCGTCGCGCGTAGCGAGGTCGTCGGCGCGATGGGGCCGGAGCTGATCCCGTTCAGCGAGGAGGCGGACGTGACGGCGTTCGTCGATGAGTACGGCGGGGAGCCGATGCCGGCGACGGACGTCGAGCGATCGACGCTGGAAGCGCTGTGAGAACCGTCGCCGGAGGCGATTAACGGCGCTCTGTGAGGTCCGGAAGGCCGCGTGCCCCGGACACGGTGCCGACGATCGCCGAGAACGCCAGCGTCGCGACGAGCCGCGGGATCCCGGTGATTCCGGCGTTGGACAGGACGCCCGCCACCAGCACGGTGAGCGCTATCACGGCAACCGTGATCACCGCCTCTCGGGCGAGGACGTTCCGCACGCGCTCCCTGCGGTTCGACCGCTCCGTCTTCAGCGCCGGGAGCACGTCCCTGATCCGGGTCTGGACGAGGTAGTTCGTGAGCCCCGCGAGGAAGCCCGCGAACAGCGACCACGCGACGGGCACCCCGTTGAACCGGATGCCGGCGGGCTCGGCCGTCGGCCCCTCGTCGTCAGCGCCGGAGGCCTGGTCGGCGGAGCCGCCGGATTCCGCGTCGGAGTCGCCGTCGACCGATCCGACCGGCCCGTCCGACTCGTCGCCACCGGTCTCGCCGTCGGCGTCCCCCGTCCCGGTGTCGCCGCCGGCGGTTCCGCTCTCGTCCGTCCCGTCGCTGGTCCCACCGTCACCCGCCCCGCCGTCACCGGTCCCGCCGTCACTACCGGTCCCGCCGTCACCGGCCCCACCGCCATCCGCTCCACCGTCATCCGGACTCGTCTCGGATCCCGACCCGTCCTCTGGGACGTCGACGGTGAAACGCACGATCTCCGCGTAGCTCCCGACCGTCGGCGGGACGGTCGCGCCGAGCGTGACGGACGAGTTCGGTCGCAACGTGAGCTCGCCGCCCGTCACGCGCTCGCCGGTGTCCATCCGGTACAGCGTCACCCGGTCCGTCTCGGTGTCGATCCGGACGGTCGTGGCGTTCTCCCCGGTCTTGTCGCCCTCGTAGCCGGCGAACCCGACGAGAAACAGGTCGTCGACGCTCGTCCGCGCGTCCGGTGGGACCGATCCGAAGCGGAGCCGCAGCTCGCCGGCGTCGTCGTACGCGACGTACCTGTCGGCGTTCTCGCTGTCGGCGGGCGACAGGTAGACGCCGGAGTCCGTCGCGACCTCGTCGCCGTCGGTAAACGAGGCCCCGGTCGCGGCTCCGCCCCCGAGCAGCACGACGACGACGGCGACCGCGACGATG
>NZ_NHPF01000080.1:0-20432 GCF_002252925.1 Halorubrum sp. Ea8 | reverse complement strand
GGCGCGGGAGGATGTCAATGAGCGACTCCAACAGTACGACGGTCCTCGAACCGTCGTCATCCTCGACGAGGTCGACCAACTCGAAGACCCGAGCCTCATCTACGACCTCCACAGTATGGAGCAGTTCGCGGTAATCTGTATCGCGAACAAAGAAGAAGAGCTGTTCAGCCGCGTCGACGATCGCCTTGTGAGCCGGCTGCGCTCCAGCGAACACGTCCGGATGGACAAGTACCACAACGAGCAACTCTACGACATTCTGAGTGCTCGAACAAAGTGGGGCCTAGAAAACGGCGTCATCACCGACGAGCAGCTTTATCAGATCGCTGATGCCGCTGCTGGTGATGCCCGTCTCGCGATCGGGGTGCTTCGCAGCGCAGCCAGCACGGCTGACCGCGAAAATCACGAGGAGGTCACTAACGACATCCTCCTAGACGCTGCTGAAGATGCTCGGGCCCAAATCAAACAGAAGAGTCTCGACTCGCTCACGCCACACCAGCGGGTCGTCTACGATATTGTTCGCGACCACGGCCCGCTCGGACCCAGCGAGATCCACGACCGCTATACTGAGGCGGTCGACGATCCGCGGACGAAGCGCACCGTCCGGACCTACCTTTCGAAGATGGCCCAGTACAATCTGCTTGAGGCAGAAGGGACGAGTCGGGACCGGGAGTACTCGCTCGTCGACTCAGCGGCTGCGTCGCCGGTTTCGTAATTTGGCCAGTTCACCACCAGAGTTTTCATACTGTTTCCTAATAGGAATCATATGCCTAATAGGAAAGAGTCGATCTCAATAGAGCTACGCTATCCGTTTCCGGAGGATCGGGTATTCCGATACCAAGCAATGCAAGACGTTCTCAACGTTCTCATAGATCAGCCGTATGCGACGTACTCGATAAGCGAACTCGCAAGCCTCACAGGGGCAAATAAGGGAACGATCTCAAAGGCGGTGACATTGCTTTCCGAGCTCGATGTCATCGAGCTCGCACCAGACGGGCGGACTCAGCAGGTCCAGATCAACCGTGAACGGCTCACAAAACCAGATCCAATTCTCTCGATCCCACAGAGCGAGTTCCACCAACCAGTTCAGGCATTTCTACAACGACTTCAGGACGAGTTGGATGGATTAGTCGGGGTCGTCCTGTTCGGAAGCGTCGCTCGGGGAGAGGCAGATAGGGCCAGCGACATCGACCTATTGGTGATCGTCGACGAAGACCAAACGGCAGCTCGCCGGACTGTCCAGACGGTTGTTAGCGATCTCGAAGACCAACGGTTCGAAGGGAATCGGTACACGTTCCAGCCGCTTGTCGAATCGACGGACAGCGTCCAACGAATCGGCGATCAACTCCGCCCTCAGTTCGACGACGGGATCACGTTGGTCGGCTCCGACCAACTCTCCGAACTCCGAACCGAGGTGTATACCGATGAATGACGATATCCGAGACCAATTGGGAGAAGCCGAGCGGACCTTCGAGGGCAGTCCCGGAACGATCGAGGAGGGATTGGATGTCGACGACGCGGAGTTGGTCCAACTTCGCCGTGCCTGTCGGCTGCTGGAGGTGGGATCAAATCTCCTCGACCAAGGGTACTACACGGTCGTGATCGAGTCGGCGTTCGTCGCCATCGAGCGCACTATCCAGTTCCGGTTGATTCACGATGGGGCAATGTCCGCGGCGGAGGTCATCAGTAGCCACCGCCGACTCTACCAACGCGGTGCCGAGATAGGCCTCTACGACGACGCGTTCGGAGAGGAACTTGCCGAGCTGTGGAACCGAAACCGAACGAAGACCTATTACAGACTCGGTATCGCAACGAAGGAACAGGCTGAGGCAATGTACCGGCTTGCCGACGATATCCATCGCCACCTCATCGATATGACACGGGTGTCACACGAGTGTATCTGTCGAGGCTGACCGGTAAGATGCGTTTCCTGGGTCGCGGGCAACAATCAGGACGAATGTCTTCGAGACCAAGAACCGTGTCGGCCGCAGCTTCGACGAACTGTTCCAGTTGGAGCTGCCGTGGTTTCTGTTGTGCCTGATGAAAATATTCTGAATAATCATATTCTAGAATATCATATCGACAGAGATCATCGACGGGCTCAGTACAATGAGGATAGCTACATTAACCAACAATCTGCCGGGACATACCGGAATGTTGGTTAATTCGATAATCAAAGGCTTCGGCCATCCCGGAAAGCGTCTTGGAAACAGTCTCCTACTCCTCACGATCCGGTGATAGAGTTCAAATTGACGTCTGGTACAGTTAATTGACGTCTGGTACAGTTCTTTTTGGAAGTCCGGAAGCGCCGCGCCGTCGCTTATTGAGAGGGTGACTAGTTATCGGGTATGGGAAATCACCGATCATCGAACCAAATGGCGGCCGACAAGCCGACACGGGGGGCTGACCGCAATCGGACCTTGGCCGGTCAAGCCGACCCAGCCGCAGACGAGATGCTGCTGCCGTCACTCGACGACGGCATCACGTTGCTCGACGTTGACCGCGGCCGTGGCGTCCCAATCCTCCAGTCGCTCGTGCTTGACCATCTCTTGGTACACGATGGGCCCGCCTTCTGGGTTGATGCGAAGGGCCACGCGACGACGACGACGCTGGGTCAGATCACACCGAGCCAGCGGTTGCTCGACCGGATCCACGTCGCACGCGGATTTACCGCGTACCAGCACTACGGCGCTGTCGACATTCTCCCGACGGCAGTAAACCAAGTCATCCAGAAATCGACCACCGTCACCAGCACATCCGGTCGACAGTCATCGACTCATAGCGAAGACTCGTCTCCACACACCCCATCGCTCATCGTCGCGCCGGCCGTCGACGCCCAGTACCGCAGCGACGAGACGCTCAGCGAGCAGCACGCAGAAACACTCCAAGCGAGAATCCTCGCTCGACTAGCGACGTACGCCGACAGCTACGATGTCCCAGTACTCGTGACTCGGAGTACGATCGATGAGTTCACAGCACCGGTCGCGACGGCCGCCAATCACCATCTTGAGTGTGAGCAAACCCGGATGGGACCGCGACTCGTCGGTGACGAATTCGAGACACTCGTCTATCCCGTTGATGACGGTGCGTACTACCAGACCACGTTCGCCTACTGGCGACAGCTGCTCGCTACGCGGGCGACACAGGTCGGGCTCGAACCGGCAACACCCCCATCGTCGACGTCGAGTCCGGCAGGGGTCGGAACAGGCGTGACCACTGACGGCGAGACGACGTCGCTCACCACGAGTCCGCTCCTCGATGCGTGGACAGCACCTAGAGGGCGATAACAATGGGACGCACGAACCCGACATATCGGGATGCGCTGCGGGCTATCGAAGGCCGGTGGGCGGAGTTCCGACGGGCGCTCCGCCGTCACGACCAACCACGCTTCGACCAGCTGTTCGAGTACGCTCGCGAACACGCCGACGCAAGCGGGCTGTTGAATCATCAGAATCCACTGGTGCCGGCGCTGTTCAGTATCGATCTCGAACAGGAGGCCACATTGGAAGACCATGAGGAACGCCTCGAAGCGCTCGAACACCGGCTCAACGAACAGAGCACGGATGCACAAGTGCCCAATGAAGAAACCAGCAAGGAACCCCAATGAGTACACTCGCGACGATCGCGTTCGACATCGAGACGACGGGGTTTTCGACGACAGACCAGTTGACTGTCGTCGGCTTCGATGCTGAGATCGGCTCGCGAGTGTTCCTCAATACAGCCGGGAGTGCGTGTGCTTCAGATATCGAAGAACGCGTGAACGACCATCTCACCACGCCAGTAACGCTCTCTGTTCATGACGATGAGGGCGCGCTGTTGGACGCCGTCAAGGCGTTCGTCGACACCACGATCGCACAGCGAGACGTCAAACTCGTAGCATATAACGGGGAAACCTGGAAAGGCGGATTCGATCTGCCATTTCTTCGAACGCGGTTGAGTCATCACGGGCGCGAGTGGCCGTTCGCTGAGCTGCCGTACATCGACGTGATGGAAGTCTTCTCCTCACGGTTCAATACGAGTGAGAACAGCCTCACTGGTGTGTATGACGAGCTCGTGGCTTCCGGCCACGGCACAGTCGATCCATTTGGAGAAAGTAGCGAAGCGGTCGACGCGTGGCAGACCGGCAATTTCGAAGCGGTCGTACTCCACAACATCGCCGATATTCGACGTACACGAGCGCTGATGGACGTCGCCGAACGGTACTGCTCGAAATCAGACTTTTCAATGAAGTCACTTGAACCCGTAATGGGTGGTCAGTAGCACGGTTAATACAGATCACTATTGTGTGGCTCTGTTGAAATCCTCACCCGGGTACATGTTCTTGGAGCCATGCTGAACACAGAGCGCGAGTCTTGTACTGAGTTATCCTCGGATTCGATCAGGCCAGATTGCTTAGTACAAGCCCTACGTACGACGTCAAATGAATCTGCGAACCGTTCGCTAAGCCGACGCGGATCGGGAACGGACGGAGCGTAACTTACTGCCCAGAACGCTTCCGATAAGGACAGCGGCACAGATCGAGCTAGCGACGCGTATAGAACGCAAGACCAGAGGGATTTCATTGTACAAGACTTCGCTGACAGGCGAGATTAGAAGTAAGAACGCGACACCGGTGATGGCAGCGACCTGTATAGTTCGATCAAATTCCCGCAGTGATTTGGGATCTCGAAAGACCATCCAGAGGATGCTAATCGTGAGGACCGAGAGGAGAAAATGGCCTCCGCGACCGAAGATGACGGAAAATATAAACCCAACACCGAGCGAGCCATCACCGAAAAGGGCCTCGAACAGCGGGAATAACGCTGCCGGTTGGACGACCCACAACACCCCAGCAAGTATTGATAAGGGGACCGCTCCGGCCGGGAATGAATCTGACATATTTTTGGAATATAGTAGAGGAATAAGTATTTTCTCATGTCTACATTTCTGGATTGGAAAAATAGCGCTGAAGCGTCTGTTGCGCGGGCACGTTCTATCGGTTGGTTCAGGATTTAGATGGAGAAAATAAGCAGTTCCATTGCTGACTGCATCCTCTGTATCTCGCACGCAGATCCTATCAACTCTTAAAAATTTCAACAGAGCCGCTCTATTGAAATCCTCAACCGGTGATATGTCCTCAGCGATTTGCTGAATACGGAGCGCAAATCTTCTACAGCGTTCCACTCAGTCCAGATACCCTAATTCACGGAGCGATTCAAGCGTTTTTTCATCTATGTCGGCTCTTTCAATTGCCTTTTGCCCCGCTACATAATGTTCTTTCATCATACCGCACAATTGACGTGCGGTACGTAATTTGAATCTTAGCTCTGGATCCGCCACGTCTTCTTGAACGCTCTCGAGCATCGTGTCTATATGCTCATATGAATCTACTCTCATATTCGTATATCAGAGAATTTGATATATGAACTTTACCACATTTGTCACCCTCGTGTTCAGATAAGCTGATTCCATGCGAAGCTGAACGATCTGAGCCAGTCGTCGGCGGTTTCTGCTTCGGCGTTGCTGAAACAGTTTGAGAAACAGACAGTTCGGCGTTTTACCTCTCTAAATACACGTTCAACGGCGTTCCGATTTCCATGTTTCTCGTATCTGAAATCGAAGCCGTGGCGCTGACACGCGTCTTGTAGCGAGTGCGATCCATCGATGAGAAACACGGCGTCGGAGACGTCGTGTTTCTCGGAGAGTTCGGTCAGAAACGACTGTGCGAGAACCTTCGTTGTTGTCGGCTCAAGCTTTGTATGGAGCAATTCGTTTGTTTCAGGATCGACGGCAGCATACAGCCAATATTGCTCGTCGTTGAGTCGGATCACAGTCTCGTCAACCGCGACGTGATCCGGACACCGACCAGCTTCGGGCTGTAGATCGGCCTTGTGAACCCAATTATGAACGGTTGATCGAGCACGTTCGACACCGAATATATCAATAACCGAGACGGTATTCGAAAGTGAGAGGCCAGCGAGATGGAGCTGAATACCGAGCTTCATCAGCAATCTCGGTGTCGCTTCTCATTCAACAAACTCTAAGTTGATCTGGTCGATACTCCCGCTGAGGCGTGTGTTTTCGGGCATGAACCACTCAGAAAACACACCGCCTCACTATTCATCCTTATCTGAACACGATGTTTCTCACTATCTTAGTTTTTATAAGCGTTCTACCCTTCCACAACAACTGCTATCTACTTTTATTACAGTCCACGCCCCATCTTTATGTTTGAATGTGTTGATCGTTCGACCAAGCTTCCAGCAGTACAGATCAACTACCACTGAAACGACCTCGACCGATGTCTCAATCACAGATACCAATCGATGCCACTGCTGGGGATGACCAGCGCACCACGCACTCTCGACGTACAGTGCTTCGCGGTCTCGCGGCTACGGGTTCCGCGGCGTTCGCTCTCCAACATGGATTCGGTAGCGCGAGTGCGGCCGAACCCAGCCAGCAGGGACCGTCCAACGGACCGCTCTCCGATCCGGAGTCCTTCGAGACGTTTCTCGACGGCGTGATGAACGCCCACCTTGAGGCCCACGACATCCCCGGTGCAACGCTCGCAGTCGTCGACGGTGATTCGACGTTCACGAAGGGATACGGTGTCCGAGACATCCGGACCGATGCGCCGGTTGAGGCGGGCGATACACTCTTTCGCATCGGATCGACGTCGAAACTCTTCGCGTGGACGGCAGTCATGCAGAGGGTCGAGGCTGGCCGGCTCGATCTTGAGACTGATGTGAACGACTACCTCGACGATGTCACGATACCGGACACGTACGACCAGCCCATCACGCTCGACCACCTCGCGACGCATACTGCAGGATTCGAGGAACGCGCTCGTGGGACGTTTGTCCTGAACGAGTCGGATCTGCGCCCGCTCTCGACGATGCTCCAGAACGAACGACCGGCGAGAGTCCGGCCGCCGGGTGAGTTCACTGCCTACTCGAACTACGGGGCCGCGCTTGCCGGCCATATCGCCGCCACGACTGCCGACTCGTCGTTCGGTGAGTACGTCGAAGGCAACATCTTCGAACCGCTGGGGATGGATCAGAGCACGTTCGACCAGCCTGTTCCCGATGGTATCGACGGCACGCTCTCGAAGGGGTACACGATCCCGAACGGTCGATACCGCGAAGGCGGCTTCGAGTACGTCGGAATGGCGCCAGCTGGATCGATGACAACAACGGCGACCGACATGGCACGGTTCATCCGTGCCCATCTTCAGGGCGGTGGAACCGACCAGGGACGTATTCTGGAATCCGATTCAACAGCGACGATGCACGAGCGGCGGTTCGGCAACGACGACAGACTGAACGGGATGTGCTTCGGGTTCTATGAACTGAGTCGGAAGGATGTACGTATTGTGGGACACGCCGGCGACACCGAGCAGTTCCACAGTTTGGTGGCCCTACTCCCGGACCACGGTGTCGGGATTTTCGTCTCGTACAACAGCCCGGGCGGTATCGAAGCCAGAGACGAACTGCTCGACGCACTGATCGAGGAGTACTATCCAAGCGAGGCGACCACCCCCGAACCCGATGGCGATCTGAACAGGGCAAGCGACGTGACCGGCACGTATCGCACACTCAGGTCTCCCTACACCACGTCGGAGAAACTGTTGAGCGTGCAGTCGAACGTCTCTGTCTCCGTCGATGACCGGGGCCGACTCGTCACGACCGGCCCCAGTGGGTCGACTCGGTGGGTCGAGGTGGACGACCTGTATTTCGAAGCGGTCGATGGGTCGGACGCGCTTGCCTTCGGGGAGACCGACGGCGAGATAACACACCTGTTCTTCGACAGCAGGCCTCCTTCAGCGTATGAACGACTCGGAGCCTTCGAGCAACCGTCCACGCATGCGGCTATCGCCGGCCTGAGCATCCTGGTGTTTCTTGGAGCCATCCTCGGATGGACGGCGACCGGCCTCTGGCGGTGGTACCGTGGTGAGACGCGAGAACGACTGTCCTCGCCACTGCGGCACACTCGTCGGGTCGCTGGACTCGCAGCGGTGAGCTATCTAGTGTCCGTGATCGGACTGGCCGCCGTGGTGTTGAGTAATCCACAGGCGGCCCTTCTTGGAAACCCACTGCCGTTACAGGTCGTCCTGCTGGGTCCGCCTGTGGGAGCACTCGCGAGTGTCGCGACGCTCGTCCTTTCCGGGATAGCTTGGCGGCTCGGGACCTGGCGTCGCCTGACGCGAATCCAGTATACCGTGGTCAGTGTCGCGGGTGTCGTCTTTGCGCTCGTGCTCGCCTACTGGAACCTCCTCTGGTATCAGATGTAGCGGCCTACAGTTCTGGCTTTACACTTCTGGGAGTAGACAGCGAGATGCGAACTGGAGCGTCGATGGTGAACTACCTCTGCCTACTCGCCGCCTTCGGCGGCTTCTTGAGGCAGGGGCTTCCTGCTTCCACGACGCGCTTTGCAGATACAGGCGTATCCACAGGGAGCGCAGTCTCCACAGGCGTTTCTTCGGAGTATCCCACTCCTACGTCTTCGAGGCCACGAGTAAGAATGTTCCACGCCGCGTTCGCGTCCCTGTCCGCCTCAAATCCACAGGCGGGACAGGAATGTTCACGGACCCACAACGGCTTCTCCGTCTTGACGCCGCACGACGCGCACTCCTTGGTCGTCCCTCTCGGGTCCACCGCGACGAAGTGCGTTCCCTCTCGCTTGCACTTGTATTCGAGCAATGAGAGAAACGTCCGCCACGCGGCAGATGCCGTGTTGCGGCTGTTCGACGGCGAATCCATCATCTCTTTGACATTCAGGTCTTCGACGGCTACGAGGTCGTACTCCCGAGCGTAGTAGTTCGAGAGTTTGTGCAAGAAGTCACGCCGCTTCCGTCGGAGATCGGCCTGACACTCCGCGACTCGACACCGTTGTGTCTCGTAGTTGTTCGACCCGTGTTGTTTGCGCGAGAGCTTCCGTTGCTCGCGCTCCAAGCGATCGCGTTCGTCTGAGAGGTCAAGCGACCCGACAGCCGTGCCGTCGGTGTCGTGGGCGTACTTGAGTATGCCAACATCGATCCCGACGCATTTCTTGGGATTCTCAGGCGGCTCAGGCGGTTCTCGATCCATTTCGACGCCGAAGGTGGCGAACCATTCGCCTGTCGGTTCCTTCTTGACCGTGACCTGCTTGAGTGTGGCGTCGTCGGGGATATTTCGGTGGAGTCGTATCGGAATGTCCGCGAGTTTCGAGAGGCTCAGAACAGTCTGACCGCCCTTCTTGTCGAGCTTGAAGCCAGACTGACTGTACGTGAAACTGCGGAACTCGCGTGGCGGTTTCCACTTGAGTAGACCGACGCCGTAGCCGTTCTCCTTGAGCGCGGAGAGTCCTTTGAGGTTGTCGAACAGTCGTTCCACGACGGTTTGGAGAACCTTCGAGTACACGTCCGAGAGATCGTCCCACCATTTCTTGAGGTCGGGGAGTTCCGACCGCAGGGTGGTCATGGACGGCAGTTCACCGTGTTCGTCTTGATACTCGTTGAGGCGGTGGAGTGTGTGGTTGTACAGTTGCCGACAAATGTCTCGGTGGCGGTCCAACTCCTCGCAGTGGGTGTCGGACGGCTTGAGTCGGTACTTGTAGGCGTAGTACATCCGTTACTCTCGTTCCTCGATTAGTTCATCCAGTTGCTCACGGATGAACGACGAGAGGTTGAGGTGTTGGTCCTCAATCCACTCGTCTTGGTCTTCGCGGATGGTGATTGTCTTCCGTTTCACTGTAATACACGGAATACGCGTTACACGCATATTGGTTTTGGTGAACCGTTGGCCTGTGGGCCGAGTGTCGGGGAGGTTTGAGAACTGTGCGGCGCTGTATCCCCTCCCTGCTCGCTCCCGTTGGTCGCTCGCTGAGGAAGGGGGCTTAGCGCCTCAATTCAGCTAACCCCGCCAATCACCAGTCTATCGAGCGAATGAGTTGCGGCGCTGTAGGAGAGAAAGAACACGACCATCACGAACAGTTCGACGAGATCGAACGCGACGACATCCACGGTGGCGACGACGGGAATCAGTGATATCAGAGCCTCGACCGCATGGTCGAACGTTATCACGGCGACGGCAGTGCCGGCGATCAGTGCCAGGAAATATCCCGTCGTTTGTAGCCACGACGGGGTGACACGTGACCACACGCGTAGTTGGTAGTCGTCGTACGTGCCGACGCCCAGCGCCGCGAGTTGACGCCGCAACTGGTCGATCGCGGTCACCACAAGCACGAACCACAGTGCGGTCGCGACCCCGAATCGGACGAACGAAGGCGACAGATCGAGCACCGTCTCGCTGAACACCGTGACGACGGCCGGGGTCGTGCGACCGACGAGAAAATAGAACAGGAGATTGCCGAGGCCTGCCTCAATCGCCCCGTACGCCGGGAACTGACTATCTTCCTCGTCAACATGACGAGCCTTACCTGCGACAGACATGCTCATGTGTGACCGATAGCGAAGAACGTCTTCAAGTATGCTAACGCTTGCCGGACAGTGAGAACCGATCCTCGCGTCCGGGGATCCTCGCGTTCGCTGAGAATCATCTGTATTGATATCGTTTCTCCACCATACCGGGGCGTATGAACATCGCGATTCCCACGCAGTACATCACGACTGCTCTATTGGTGGTCATGGTCGTTGCGGTCGCTGGATGGGGGGCACCGTTCGTACTAACGCCGAACGCAGGGGGAAGTGGATACACTGTCGAGCACGTCTACATCGAGGCTGACGACCGCATCACGATAGCCACACTGTATCTTCCCGATGGGGACGAGCCATCCCCGGGCATCGTGTTCGGGGCCGGATCGGGGACAGCACCCGCGTTATACCACAACTATGGAGCGGCACTCGCCGCAAACGACTTTGCCGTCTTGATTGCCGGCCAAACGAGGGAACTGGAGGACGAGAAACCGATCCGCTGGGAGACCAGAACCGAGTCGTCGGTGCTGTTCCAACGGGCGAAAGCCGACTATCACAACTGGGTCTCATATCTGGCGTCGCATCCGCGGGTCGACGAGGAGCGCATGGTCCTCGGAGGCCACTCCGGCGGTGCCAACAGCGCGTACCGGGTCGCGTACGAACGGCCCGATACCAAGGGCGTCGTCGCCATCGCCGGCCGCTTCCCGCCCGAGCGCAACGAGACGCTGGAGACAAATCTCCTGCTGGCGACCGGAAGCAACGACTCGCTGGTCCCGCCGAGCAAACTCACGAACGTCTCCGCGGAACTGACTGGCACCCCGCTCCAACCGGGTCAGCAGGTCGGCTCGTTCGAGGACGGAACTGCCCGGCGTGTCGTGGTCGCTGAGGGCGCGACCCATCTCTCGGAATCCGACAACTCCGTATTGGTCCGTGAGACGACCGACTGGGCACTCCAGTCAATCGGTGAGTCACCGCCTGCGGACCTCGGAATCACCGTCCGCTCGATCGGATCGGTTGCCTACCAGTTCCTGTTCGGGTTC
Source organism: Halorubrum sp. Ea8 (assembly GCF_002252925.1). Lineage (NCBI taxonomy): Archaea > Methanobacteriati > Methanobacteriota > Halobacteria > Halobacteriales > Haloferacaceae > Halorubrum > Halorubrum sp. Ea8. The sequence continues at coordinate 9,005 of NZ_NHPF01000080.1, read as the reverse complement.
GTCGGCGTTCTCGCCGCCACGACGCTGACGAAACGGTTCGTCTCGATGCGTTTCGACGACCGGCGACAACGGGACGCTGTCGTCGCCGCTACGTGGCTGGTCGGCTTCGCGACAGTCGTCCACACGACGGTCTCCCAACGTATCTATCACGTCGGACCGATGCCCGAGCAGGTACTGAAGTACGTCTTGCTGGCCGGCCTGCTGTTCGCTTTCGGCGTCGCTCTCGACCGTCTGGCGTCGCGGATATCGTGGACCGACACAATGGCCGGCTCGTCTCTGCTCGACCTCGGCTTTCTTCTGCTCCCCGTCGGTGCGTTCGTACTCCTCTCGACCCGATTCGTCACGTTCCAGCTCGTGACGACCGTCGTTCTCTCCTCGTTGGTTCTCGTCGTGCTGGGCGTGTTCTTCGCTGAACTCGCTGTCCTGAACGTGCAGCGTCGGGCCCGCTGGATCGCAGTCGGACTCACTGTCCTCTGGCTGGTGCCGGCGATCGTGCCACCATACCTCTGAGGCTCTGGTATCATTCTGCTGATCATCGCCAACGATACCTCTCTGAAGAATGTACGGCCGTCATGGAACGTATGAAAACAACCTGTCACGAGCAATTATTCGAGAGCCACGGGGTTTCGTGTGCAGGTCGCCTTTACCGGCCGGCCGACGTCGAGCGGCCTCCAATCGTCGTCATGGCACACGGCTTCGGTGGTGAGCTGACGTGGCGCCTCCCGTCCTTCGCCGAGCGCTTTGCCGAGCGGGGGCTGGCGACGTTTTGCTTCGACTATCGCACCTTCGGTGACAGTGGTGGTGAGCCACGCAATCTGATCGACCCGTTCAAACAGCGTGCCGACTGGCTCGCTGCGATCGACCACGTTCGGTCGGTATCGACTGTCGATTCCGATCGGCTCGGTCTCTGGGGCACGTCATTCAGCGGTGGACACGTCATCGAGACTGCATCCCGCGTCGACGACGTTTCCGCCGTCGTCGCTCAGGTCCCGTTCGTCGATGGCCTGCGGACCGCCCTGAAGTTGATCAGAACTGGCGGTGTCGAGTACCTGAAAAACGGCGTTACTGCTGCTATCCGAGATCTCGGCCGCGCGATCACCTGCCGTGATCCGTACTACGTGCCGGTGGTCGGCTCACCTGATGAATTCGGACTCCTCAATACGCCGGACGCCGTGCAGGGAATCGAGGCGTTGATTCCGGACGACGAAGAGTGGGACAATCGCTGTCCTGCGCGAATCATCCCCCTGATTATGCTGTATCGACCGCTCTCGCGGGCCGGTGACGTGGAGGCCCCCGTCTTCATTGCACAGGCCGAAAACGATCGACTACTCCCTCCATCGACGACCGACCGTCTCGTACAGGAACTTGACGACGTCGAACGCGTTCGATACCCCATCGGTCACTTCGACGCGTATCGGGGCAAGCCGTTCGAGATTCTCGTCGGGCGTGAATGCGAATTTCTCGGGCGGCACCTAGGCGGTTGACTGGCCGTCGATTACCCCGCGGCGACTCGCAGCCAGCGCTGTAGCGACCGCCAGAGTCGGTTTCTCGTCATTCTGTTAGTCTGTCCGGTCACCTACCGGAGTGACTATTCTCACCGACAGATAATAATCTCGACGAGCTATGCCACTCCGCGAGAATACATACCTATGCCAACAGCGGACCTCACGCAGTCGGTCTGGGATCTCGATACGGACGAGTTTCCATCGACGGGAGACATCGAAGAACAAGCCACGTTCCTCCTCCGATACGCGATTCTTGCGCCATCGAGTCACAACTCTCAGCCGTGGGAGTTCAGGGTAACCGGGAACGAAATCGACGTCGGTGCGGACGAATCGCGCTGGCTCGAGGCCGCCGACCCCGAAAAGCGGGAGTTGTATATCAGCGTCGGGTGTGCTCTCGAGAACCTCTGTATCGCAGCCGAGCACTTCGGATTCGACCCACAGATCGCGTATCACGGACCGAACAACGCCGACTATGTCGCGACCGTAACGCTCCTCGACGACGCCGAAGTGTCGACCTCTCGGCCGAGCGAACTGTTCGGTGCGCTCACCACACGGTACACGAGTCACGAGCCGTTCGAGAACCGCCTGCTCGGTGACGGAATTTACGAGAAACTGAAAGCGCTCGTCGTTGAGGACGACGTCTCGTTGCACCTCGTCGACAACTCGGACATTAAGACTGCGATCAGCGAGCTTCAGGTAGAGGCTGACCGACTACTGATGGAGGATCCGGCGTACCGGAAAGAGTTGGGTCACTGGATTGGACTCGGTGCGCTCGGGAGTTCGTGGCTCATGGCTCGGATTGGACAAGCCGTCGTCACGCACCTCGATATCGGCGACCGGGAAGCGAAGAAGAACTCGACACTCATCGAGAGCGCACCAGTCCTCGGCGTCCTGACAGCCGCATCCGACGACTCGACCGCACAGGTCAGGACGGGTCAGGCCTTCGAGCGCGTCGCCCTTCTGGCCACCACCGACGGTGTCGCGGTTCACCCCATGAGTCAGACGCTTGAGCGGCCCGAGTTACGGGCACGCCTGGGTGAGTTACTCGACACCGCCGGTGTGCCACAGCACCTCTTCCGGCTGGGGTACACCGACGAAGCGGCCGAGCACACGCCGCGCTGGCCGCTTGAGACGTTCCTCGACGACGAGTGAATCCACGACGAGACTGTCCTCGCTGCGTGGTGACACCGCGGTTAGGGGTGAACGAAGCCGACATCCGGGTATCAGGGAAAATTACTGGGATTTTGCACCGCTCCTCACTCCTAGATATGTCATGGGCGTCAAGAGATTTGTTTCTTCCGGTGAATGGGTGAAATGAGCGACCAAGGTGGCCGGATTGAGCCGTTCCCTTCCCGGCGGCGAGGGACTGTTGACTATATGAGAACCGCGGGCCGTCGAAGCAATGTCCACGGGCTCGTGGAGGTCGACGTGACTGAAGCGCGGCGGCGTATCCAGACCATCGAAGAGGAGACGGGAACATCCCTCTCGTTCACCGCCTTCCTCGTGTATTGTCTCGCACGAGCCATCGATGATCACCCACACGTCAACGCGTATCGCGATTGGCGTGGGCGTCTCCACATGTTCGAGAATGTCGACGTGAACGTGCTGGTCGAGACGACGATCCGGGGTGAGCGAATGGGCGTCCCCCACGTCGTCAGGCAGGCCAACGGACAGTCGGTCCGATCGATTCACGACGAGATTCGGGCCGCACAGGACTCTCCGGATCCGACAGACCTCTCACCGTGGGCCAAGATGGCGCTTCGACTCCCGGGGTTCGTTCGGCGCCTCGTGTGGCGGCTTCCGCAGTGGTTTCCCGAGCGCTGGAAGGATGTGGCCGGGACCGTCACCGTCACGTCGGTGGGGATGTTCGGTGAGGGAGGTGGATGGGCTATCAGCCCGACGAACTACACGGTGCAGTTGACTGTCGGTGGCATCAGCGAGAAACCGAGACTCGTCGACGGAGAAGTTACGACTCGTGAGTTCCTCAATCTCACAGTGACGTTCGATCGCGATGTTGTCGACGGTGCATCCGCTACTCGATTTGTCCAGCGGCTAGGCGAACTCATTGAAGACGCCCATGGGATAGAGGGAGGGAACGAAACGTGAGCGAGTCGCATTGAAAAAACGAGGACCTCGTCGATGTTGGCTGGATGTTCGCTACCGTCCTGGCCGGTCACCTCGGTGAGGCCATCACGAGCGACACGTTTCTTAAGACGATGGTCGCGCTCGGCACTACGTCACTCCTCGTAGGGACCTTCGCTGGCACTGTCGTGATCAGTGTGGGATAGTTGCTCACGTATTCGTGGACACTACCGCGATTTCTTGTGTCCTAAGCGCTTCGCCGGTCGTACGCGGACGTCGGCCGATGAGCAACCGTGGTCGTTCATCAGTCATCATCCGTCAAGTGACCGTGTCTGCTGAGACGACCACGCACCCGGTCTCGATACAGGCCTGTGCCGACGAGTCCGACGACTGCGAGTGCGACTATCCACGTGAGTACCGCGTGTGGAACGTTAATTGTGACGAGTTCCGAGGGGAGCAACACGCCCTCGGGAGCGACGACAGCGAGGTCGATCGGCAGGCGCCCCTGCGTGGCGTTGTCGGCACCGTGCATCACCATCGCGAGCCACGCACTCCCACCCGAACCGTTGAATATCCATGCTAACAGCACCGAGAATCCGATGATACCGACGAAGTACGACCCGATCATCAGTGGCCCCCAATCGGCGCGGAATCCGCCCGGGAGGAACTGCGGAAGGTGCCAGAACCCCCAGAAGACACCGACCACGATGGCGGCCCGAAATGCACCGTATCGCTCTTGGAGTTCCGGCTGGGCGAACCCGCGCCAGCCGAACTCCTCCTGGCCGCCGCCGATGAGCGTTCCAATGATGATGCTGATGAGTATGGTCACCGGACTGATTCCGAAGGCCGACCAGTCGATGGGGCCACCGAGTGCCCACGAGACGACGCCGGCAGCATAGACGATCACGAAGGGAACGATGATGGCCGCCGCGTACCATTTGGGATGGACCCGAACCTTCGCGACGCTCCGGAACCAGTCCCCGACGCTGTCGCCGCTCGCGGCGATGACGAGGGCTGCTGCCACGGAGGGCGCTAGAGCGCTCAGAAAGCCCGCGAAGAACCAGCTCGTCCACGACGGCTGTGTCATCCCGACGAGGCCCGGAATCGCTTCGACACCCCACGCCAGCGCGTACGCGAGTACGAAGAAAGACGTGAGCCGTCGACGCTCGATCGCGGCGGTGAGGGACGCGAGCATCCGTCTCACCTACGCCGATCCCGGCCGGCTATCGTCTTCCAGTTCCCGTCGGCTGGTGCCGAGCAGGTACCCACCGAACGCCAGCATCCAGAGCATCACCGGGTAGACGATCATCCGCTCGGTCCCACCGTGACCGATGGGACCGAACGCGGCGGCGTTCCCGGCGTCGCCGATTGCCATCAACACCACGAACAGGATGCCGATACTGCCTGCGAGGACGGCGAGGACCCGCATGACGCCGGAGAGCCGAGCCGAACTGCCGAGCGCCTGCAGGTTGAAGAACAGAAACGCCAGGAGTGCGAACAGCCCGTGGAGACCCCCGGTGTCGAGCGGGAAGAGCCCGGCACCGACTGCCCCGACGCCGGCGACCGCGAAGATGCCGAGGAGCCACCGCCTTCCGTGGCTTTGGTAGAAGAGGTATCCGCCGAGGAGGTTGAGCAGACCAACGAGCACCAGCGAGCCGTTGAACAGTAGTGCCGTCTCGGGGAGAACGCCGAGGTCGCTGATGGCGGCCGCACCGAAGTCGTAGTCGGGCGCCATCGCCGCTGCGAGCATAATGACGGTCATGAACTGCGCAGCGAGCACGAAGAAGAGCACTCCCGCAAGCTTTCGGCTCCTGAACGTCAGCCCCCGAAGAGAGAGCACGACATCGTTGTTTGATTCGATTTGATTCATGTTCGATTCACAGATGAGTATTGACCGAGTAAGGCTATAAATCGGGACTGTTATTCTCCTGGATCGAGATTGATTCGAGGACGATTCTCCGAACCGTTCCACCGCTTGAGAGCGGTCTCAGATAGCGTCCGGCAGCGTGAATTCACGAACTCTGAGACGGCCTGTCTAATCTCGAATATCAGACCGGTAGCGTCGCTGGATGGCCAGGCCGACAGCGACCGAACCGACGACTACGCCGAGGAGTCCAACCACACGCCTTACCCTGCTGTGGACCCCCATCAGGCACCCTCATTTCCGAGACGGCGAATCAGGTGAGCAACTGTCACAGGGTAGGACTGGCGTAGCGCAGCGAGGTGAATCAGGGCGAGACCGGCGTTTATCAGCCCCCACGGACCGGACAGGATGAGACTTACTTGGAAGACTGCCCCGGCGGTGTGTCCGACCAGCACAGCACGGCCCCGCCAGTAGAGCGCGGCGAAGAGGCCGAACTCGAGAAGGATGACCATCGGTTGCAGGACAGCGAGGTTCGGTACGACGAGCGATCGCCACAGTTCGGTATAGACTCCGACAAGTGCTTGGTTCGCGAACTGTGGATAGATCTCTGGTGCGAGAAGGCCCAGCGCGACGTGTGCGACCGCCCCGAGGAAGTACATCCCCCCGAGGACGATTCGCGTGGCCTCCCAAGCACGGCTGGTTCCTCCGGTCGTCAACATCACTCTCCCCCCGCTACCGGTGAGATAGTTCGCATACGTTCTCACAACCCAATTGGATAACCGACGAGATAAAATCAAATCGTGGGTCCCGTGTGGTGAGACACCACACCATTGGCGGGCGATATCCAAGAACGCCAGCGTCCCAAACGAGTCCACGACAGTTACGCTGGAGTCGCCTTCGTACCGGGCTAACGCAATCATGCTCAACGGGGCGAGTGGGGGTCTTAGCCGGTGAGAATCACCAGTATCGATTATGTCGTTTGCCGTCGTAATCGTACGTAGTGATTAATATGGCAGGAGATATCCGTCGATGGCACGTCTATTCGACGGTCATCATTCTCGTTCTCGCCAGTACCTCGTCACTGCTCGGGCTCGTCCGCCCAGGCCATTACCAGGCGGCTCCCGGGCTCGTCGAATCCTACCGGATGCAAGATCTCACCATTCTCGTCGTCGGGATCCCCGTGCTGGCGGTTGGGCTCTGGTATGCGATGCGGGACTCGCCACGGGGTCGTATCGTCTGGCTCGGCGGGCTGGCGTACATGACCTACATGTGGGCCTCGATTGCCGTCCAGATCCCGTTTAACGAACTGTTCCTCGTGTACGTCGCGCTGTTCGGGCTCTCGTTGTTCACGTTCGTTGGCGGGATGGTGACGACGGACGCGCAGGCTATCTGCCGAACACTCGAGGGGCGACTCAATACTTCGCTCTACAGTGGCGCATTAGTCATCATTGGACTTGGCCTCGCGATACTGTGGCTGGCGGACGTCGTGCCGCCTCTACTCAGTGGGACGGTGCCACTCCCGATCGAGGAGACTGGCCAGCAGGCGATGGTGACGCACGTCATCGATCTCGGCGTCGTGGTGCCGTCGATCTTCTTGTCGGCGGCGTGGCTTTACCAAGAGCGTATGTGGGGCTACGTCTTCGCCGGTGTGGAGTTGGTCTTTGGCGCAACCCTTGCGGCTCCGATTGGAATCATGACGCTCGTATTCATGAGCGGCGACACCGTCACCGTCAGCCCGATTGCAGTCGTCTTCACGTTTCTGCCGATCCTCGTGGCTGCGTTGGTGGCCGTGACGTACCTCCGGTCGATGGGGCAGCGAACACAGCAGCTGTCGGACGACGACCACCAGAAACCCGCCTGAACGTCGTCGCACTTGGCCCTCGGCCGGTTTCGCTGCTACCTACACTCCATCATACGGGACCCAGTCACTCACAGGCGCCGAGGTCTCTGTCGTTCAATCATCAGGGCTTACTCAATCTGCGGACTGGGTTGCCTCTTGTTCTCCGCTGCGGAGATTCCCGAGTCCAATCCCGGCGAAGTCGACGAACACTACGGTCCCTGTTCCTCAAACCATCTTATTCACTGTTGTAGAGCAATCAACAAAAGATTCCCTGCCAACAACGACTCTTGATGAGCGATTAGTATATTTCGTGCTATACCGTTTTTACAACGAGAGAGGAAGGTATGAGCCAATCACCACACACCGAATCAGGTGGTACCGCGACGGTCGTGTACGGTGCAATCGTCGGGATAACTGTGTACGTCGTCGGATATCTCGTCACGTACGCGACGGCTGCCTCGGCAGTGAACCGAGCAGTCCAAGGCAACGTCCGCCTCACCGACGCCGGTGCAGCGTCCGCTCCAGCGTGGAAGGCTGTGGGATGGGTATTCTATGACGCACATCTCGTCGGGACTCGTCTCCCGGATGTGAGTGGACACGTCGATTTCGTTGGACTCTCTGGAGTCCAGTTTCTCTATCTCGTCCCGCTGCTGCTACTCATCATCGCGGGTGGGATTGTTGCATATCTCGCAAGAGTGGATGATCCGAAAGCGGGGGTCCAAGCAGGGCTGACGATCGCTATCGGGTATCTGTTGTTCGCGATTATCGGTGCGATTTTGGTTTCGTTCGTGGGTATCCAGCCGGATCTCCTTCGTGCGGCTGTCGTCGCGGGGATCGTGTACCCGGTTGCATGTGGCGCCATCGGTGGCGGGCTCGTCGGAGTCCTCCGAGCGGACCGTCGCGAGATCATCGGTACACCGCTTTCCTGAAGCGGATTTGTGCTAGCGCTTCGTGGGTCGGGATCGGTCGAGAGACGATTAGGTCATTTATTTCGCAGTTAACGAAGCCGTTTACAGGAACACTGACCGCATGACAACGCCGGATTGTGAAAATATCTCTGTGGGGCCCCTTATTGTTTTGCCAATCCCTATATGTCGATACTAGTGGTGACCGGCGCCTATGGAAAGCTACGTTCAGTTCATCGGGGCCACACTGCTAACGTTGGCACTCGTAGACATCGGACGCCGATGGGGTGGTGCGTACCCTTCTCCACTGACTCCAGCGACGGACAGACGACGCGCAGGGCTCGAAATCGTCGTCCTCTACGTATTGGCCCTCGGGACCGTCACCTATGGCATACTCGTTGCCCGGGGTGTGATCGCATTCAACCCGGCGATCCGTTTTCTGGGCCGTCGCTTCCCGCTTTATTTCTTCTTGAGTACGGCGACGATGGTGGTCATCCCGATCAGTCTCGAAGTCGGCGTTCGGGACCGCTCGCTCCGCGATTTGGGGATTCGATCACCGGTCGCCTGGCGACCGACGCTTCTCCTCGTCGGGATGGGAATCCTGCTTGGACTGGCACCCATCCCATATGGCTTTCCGTCCCCCAAATCGGTCGTGCCGCTGCTTTTGACTCTGTACTCGCCGGTCTTCACGGAGGAACTCCTCTACAGGGGTGTGATTCAGTCGAAACTCGAACGCCTCGTCAGTCAGGAACGCGCGTGGGTGTTCTCGGGCATCCTTTTTGGGATCAGTCTGCTTTGTTGAATCCGAT
>NZ_NHPF01000106.1:0-18224 GCF_002252925.1 Halorubrum sp. Ea8 | reverse complement strand
TTGAGAAACTGTCGATGCGATCGACTGATTCTGCAATAGTTCTGAGTATCTAAGTTTCTCAATTACATCTGCCAATTACCCAATTGCTTCTCCTCTAATTATTCGCCTCGACCGGTCGAGGGTGTCGAGATATTCTCGTTTTGTTGACTCCTCGGTTGACTCTGATGAGAGGAGAGCGGTTATCCACCGTGCTGTAGTAGTCGGACCCCACCGGTCAAAAATGCTGTTTAAATTCACCTCCTCAGTATCAGTTATTTCCCCTAATGCGAACCGCGCAATCGCCCCCTCGGGCCGGTCGGGGAATTGTTCACCGAGAGACTCAAGCGGGGCGATTGCCGTCGGGTCCGTTTCCAGACCACAGAGCGCTATCGCTCGGCCGACCTCGTCCACCATCGTTTTGTCCCTCAAGATCTGCATCTCTTCAGTCGGCGGTTCGATAATTTGGAAATCAATGGGATCGCTTGTAACGGTAGTATCGGAAAAGCCAGGATGATATTCTACAGTCAAACTGTATGATCCGAGGTCGTTGAAAGTGAACCCTTCGGCCGTGTAAAACAGAAACAAACCAGATTCTAACCACTGGCCCGTCGACAGTTCAACCGTTCTGGGAAGGGTATCGACGGAAATAATTCCTCGTAACTGGCTCTGTTCTCCGTTCGGATCGGTACACCTGATAAGAACGTCACCCTCAAACAGATTTAATCGGTTGCTGACCTCCACCGGTTCGGACCCCTCGTTGTGAATCCTCAACGTGGGCAGGATGAACTCTCCATGAGCTTTCGAGTTTGGAACACCCGTCAACGTGGCTCTAATATCAGTTGTCATCTGTGTCGTGATCGCTATCCGTCTGGAAGTCCGCCAACACGTCGCGCGCCTCCCCGATTTCTTCTTCATCGAATCTGTTCTGTGTGTCGAAACAGTCCATAAGGTTGTCCAGAATGGGTGCGTCTTTCTCACCGGGAGGTGTAACCGCAGTCGCGACGCGCATCGTTTCGAAGGCAGAACGGTCCTGGGCCGATAGCTCAAGGAAGTAGTTCATCGTGTCTCGGTCCGAATCCCTGGTGACCCTGCCCCCTCGTATATCGCGGACATCCCGCGAATAGGCGTTCGAGAGGATAATCGCCGCCGCCGTGCCGAGGTCGGTGTCAGTGAAGTCCTCGGCGAGTGACCTGAGTTTGTCTTCCCCACCGGTCTCTGTCCCGATGTCTCCGACCGCGATGCTTCGGCCGACGTCTTCGTCCAGTCCAAAGGTGCTGAGGTCAAGGCTATCCTCGGAGAGCGGTGAGTGGACGAGCACGTCGGTGGGTTCGCTCTTCAGCGACCGGTCTCCGAGGTCAAGTTCCGCCCACAGTTTGTACGGACCCGGACGGTCGAATGTGAATCCCTGATTCGTGAACAAGAGTTGTACCCGTCCGGTGAGTCGCTCGCCGGGGGCCAAATTGGTCGTCTGCCGGTCCGTACAGAAGATAACGACATTCCGGGGATTAGTCTGTGTTCCGTCCGGGTCCCTGACATAGAGGTCAAGATAGTCCTCAGTGATGTTGAGCGCCGAAGTCACTTGCTTGGATTCCTCGGTAGGATTTTCTACCGAGACATCGGCGATCGCTAACTCGCCGGGACACACCGTGCTGGGGAGACTCAAATTGAGCTTCAATTCTCGGTCTTTCGGCGTGTCGCGGTCGTACGTCAAGTCGCTCGGGGTTGCGGGACCGGAGCCGACTTCACCATGACCATAGCCAAACCGTTTCCACCGCGGCTTGACCTGCGGGTCGGGCGAATGGATCAGCGACGTCTTGTTGTGGTCGTGAAACGCGAAGGTTGCGACACTAGGGAACGGGTTCGAGGCGCTCGCGGCACGCATAATATCACTAGTCTGATTCATGATGGTCTTACCGACGGGCACCCCGTGTTCGTCGGCTTTCGGATGATAGAGGTTGAACCCGTGCCCTATCTCGTGGACCGCGGTTCGGAGAAACGCGAGAGGGGTTTCGCCCAATTTCGTCCCCCTCGCCGACTCGCTGATATTTGGGGTATCGGGAAGTTCTGGGTCGAAAAAGAGCGATACCCCTTCGCGGTAGGGCTCCTTATCATCAAACATTATCCCGAGCGTGCTGTAACGTTTCAGTTCGGATCCGACGAGCAACCAGAGTCGCCACTTGTTCGACTCCTCCGGAACAGTACTCTGATGACTATCGAGTAGTTGTCGTATCTCGGTCAGTGTCAGATCCCTCTCCTCCGAGATGCCGGTCTCGTCGACGATGATGTCGAATTGAATCCCAGAATTGGAATACACGCTGGTGAAACTCAGGGGCTTTCCCCTGTCTCGGTCAACCGACCCGACCCACTCTCGGTCCTCCATCACGTCCACTTCGAGTAGGCAGCCTCTGTAGTACGGTGCGGTTTTAAATGCCTGGAGGTCGAATCCCGTTCCCGCCATCGTCGCTGTTCCAGTCAACCTGAGCGTGGGCTGTGGCAGCCACGAACGCGTGACCGGTTCGGCCGAACACTCGAAATTGATGCTTCCTTCACTGCTCTTGTCGCCGAAATCCCCCGCTTCCGGCTCCCAGACGTGCTGTTTCACGTCACACTGAACGCGGCCTTCCCGATACGTGGCCCCCGTACTCCGAAAGTACCAGCTGTATTTTGAATCATCGAATTGGGGATACCAGTTGTCCCCGATTGTGAGTGGGTTCTCCGGTCGCATGTTCGAAGCACGGCCGTCCGCACACGTGGCGGCCTCGACGTACACGTCACCCGAAATCCGGAGGCGGTTGTCAGTCCGAGATTCGACCCGCATTGCTCCGTGTGTCGCCGTCGTTTCGGATGACGTCTCTCCAGTCGGGGACAGCTGGATGTACCAGCTTCCGTCGAGCGCCTCCAGACTACACGGCTGGTCGACAGGTGGGTCGGTACTCGACGTACCGCACTCGCACTCCCCCGTTCCGGATGAACGAGTGCCTCCTTCGTCGTAGACGCGGACCCTCGTCCGGTCGGCTGTTGGGTCTTCCGGGATTAGCGGCCGAGACGCACGTCTACGTTCCTCGTTTGGGATCGGGTCGATCGGTATTTCGTTCATGTTTATTAAAAAAATAGATGATTATCGGTCGAGGTAGGAGTTCAGATGATCCTCGGGAATGTCGCCCTGAGCGCCCTGGACGGCGGTGTTGATACTGGTCGACATGACATCGAAGAAAACAGAGTACCGCGTGACCAGATCCGTCACCTGCGTGAACGATTCCTGGACCGGGTGAGTTTTGCCATCTAAGTGGTTGTTCGCCACCCACGATTCGAAATGTTTCGAGCCCTCGAACTCGTCTCTGTGGTCTTCGAGACTCCGGTAGAGTTTGTCAACCGAAGTTTTCATCCGCCCCATCTGGTGGTGGTCCATCTCCAACATCGACATGATGTCGTCCCAGGCGCCTTCTCTGTCTCTCATCCCACTGCCGATGTCGCGGTTCGTGTCGATGTTGAGCAGATCGGCGCAGACCTCAACGACATCTGCTCCCGGGTCGACGTCCATCTGGTCCCAAAGACGGCCGCCGTACGGGCTATTAGACGCCCGGTCCAACACCGCGTCCATCTGGTTCAACCGATCCATCTCGTCCCTGACTTCGGGCCGTATACCGCTGTCGTCGGGTTGAGACCGGAAGTGGGCGATGAGTTCCCCCTGACGGTATTCCGCCTGTTTCCACGCCGACCTCGCTAAACCTGCGTTCTCAGCCGTATTTTCGAAACTCTCCATTGCGCTGGCCCCGGAGCGGATACAGAGAGGGCAATAATCGGCAGGATTGTCTTCTCTCGTGCTCTCGGTATACGTGTTACCCTGAATATCCTGGGCAGCCGCCATCTGATATTGTGTCTCGGCTTGGTAGGTCCGTGCGATAGCCTCGTGCCTGGCGGCTCCAACCTGAAGCGATTTCGTCTCGGTGAGGGGGTCGATCGACGAATTCGACCCCGAGAACGCGATTATGCACATGATCGCCTCTCTATCGGTGTCGGGGTAGTTGTTGATGCTGCCCGTTTGTCTTCCCCTGTCGTATCATCTTTTTTCATCGTTTATCCCCCAAATGCCATGTTAACATTTAACATGGCGTGTGCATATTGTTAGTTATTTAATTTATATTTTTCTAAAAGATAGGATATTGGTCTATAGAGAATATTCACGGTATTTTATAAATACACTATTTCTCTTATTTGATCAACCATCACTTGTCGATAACCAATAGGGTAAGCCAGTTTCTTTGCGGTCAAGAACAGTTACTGGCGGCCGCTTCCTCGGACGGTGTCGACATACTCTGGCGCCCTCCAAGAGGACCCTAAAAAATGGACAGCAAGTAGGTTCAACCTCGGAAATTTGGCCGCCGTTAAGTTTGCCTCAGAGAAATCGGCCGACAATAGGTCTGCCCTGGAGAAATTGGCACCACTCATATCTTCCCCTCCGGATTTTCCACGAGAATCTCGTTCCGCTTCCCATCTTTCACGGAGAAATCGTCTCTAGGGCCACCCCTGTTCTTGTGCACTGCAAAGAGCAAAATAAATTGAACTGCTGTTATGCACTATTCGCTGGAGAAACCTCCTGTTTCTTCGCAACCACTACTGATGATTCACCGTCAACAACGCGTCCCGGGTGGCAAGTTGACCAAACCCCGATGCCAGAGAGGAGGAACCGTTCGAGTATCTGACGTACTATAACGTATCCAACCTTCGAGGTGTGTCACGGTGTCCGATGAACGTCGGATTTTACTACAAATCCCGACGCCAACCTATCGACACCTCATTTTCTCGACACGCCGGCGGCCAATCTCGCGTCCGACACGTTTCTCGACAGTGGTCGCGAATGAAGCACCCGCAGTAGTCACAGACCGGCGGATCGACGGTGACGGTCTGACTCACGCCGGACCACTTCCTAACAGGTGAGTGACTAAAACGACCGGTTGACAGCCGTCGCTCGGGGCTAGAACCGAATTAAGTAAATGGGTTGGGGCGGATTTGAACCTCGGTCGCTCCGCTCGCTGTCGCTCACTTCGCTCCCTGGTTCGAATCCGCGGCACCATTTCGTCGACGCGGACCGCTCGCCGTCGCCCGCGGTTGCGGCGTCGACAGAAATGGGTTGGGGCGGATTTGAACCGCCGGCCTCCTCCATGTCAAGGAGGTGTCATAACCGGACTAGACTACCAACCCGAGGGGGGCTTACTGACGCGTTTCGTCGTATCCGGGGGACGTAATTGAACCTTTCGTTTCGAACGGCGACGGCGCGGCGCGGTCCCCCGATCGACCGCCGCTCTCCTGCGGCGATCCGAGCCGCGGTAACGGATTCTCTCGACCGCGCCGGCGCCGCCGCGGCCGGCTTTCGACCGCTTTTACTGGATCCGCGAGAGTCGGTCGGTATGGTCGATCTCGACGCCCGCACCGAGAGGCTCGACGCGTATCTCGACGACCGCGGGCTCGAAGCGGTCTGGTTCGCCAAGCCGAACGGGTTCGCGTGGCTCACCGGCGGCGACAACGTCGTCGACGACGACGCCGACGTCGGAGTCGCGGCCGCCGGCTACGACGGCGCGCTTCGCGTGATCACGGACAACGTCGAGGCGGAGCGGCTCGCCGCCGAGGAGCTCCCCGACGCGGTCGCCGTCGAGTCGTTCCCGTGGTACGCCGACTCGCTGGCCGGGGCCGTCGCGGAGCGCTCGCCCGCGCCCGCCGCCGCCGACTTCGACGTCCCGGGGTTCGAGCGCGTCGACGGGAGCCGCCTGCGCCAGCCGCTCACCGACGACGACGTCGAGCGCTACCGCGAGCTGGGCCGCGAGGCCGCCGCCGCCGTCGAGACCGTCTGCCGCAACCTCGAGCCCGAGGACCCGGAGTACGAGGTCGCCGCCGGGATCGACATCTCGCTCGCCTCCCGCGACGTCGACACCCCCGTGGTGCTCGTCGGCGGCGCGGAGCGCGCGCGGCGCTTCCGCCACTACACGCCGAGCGACGCGACGCTCGGCGACTACGCGCTCGTCTCCGTCACGGCCGAGCGTGCGGGGCTCTACGCCTCGCTGACCCGGACAGTCGCCTTCGACGCTCCCGACTGGCTGGAGGCGCGCCACCGCGCCGCGGCCCGCGTCGAGGCGACCGCGCTCGCGGCGACGGAGGCCGCGGCGGACGGCAGTCTCACGGACGGGGACGCCTCCGACACCGCCGGGAACGTATTCGACGCGATCCGCGAGGCGTACGACGCCGTCGGCTTCGCCGACGAGTGGCGCGAACACCACCAGGGCGGCGCCGCGGGGTTCGCGGGCCGCGAGTGGTTCGCCGCGCCCGGGAGCGACGAACCGGTCCGACGGCCGATGGGCTATGCGTGGAATCCGACCGTGCAGGGAGCGAAGAGCGAGGACACCCACCTCGTCGCGCCCGACTTCACCGAGACGTTGACGAAGACGGGTCAGTGGCCGACTCACGAGGTCGAGCCGGTCGACGTCGAGGGGGTCTCGACCGAGCCGCGAGAGCTGTCGGCGCCGGTGATTCGGTGAGGCTAGCGCCGGTGACCCGGTGAGGGCGGTGCCGGAACCGCCGGACTCAACCGGGGCGGCCTCGCGGACTAGTAGACGTACTCGCTCTCGTCGATGCCGACGTAGTCCTTCTTGACGCGGCGCTTGTTCCACCTGTAGCCGAGCAGGAGCTTCACCGACTCCCAGCCCGAGCGGTACGGCTGCGCGAGGAGGCCGTCGCCGGCCTCGGCCGCCAACATGGCGTCGGCGGCGCCGATGATCCGGTTCCAGTCGTCCGGGTCGTAGTCGGCGACCATGTCGGCCATCGTCACGTTGCGGACGACCTCGTCGCCGATCGCCTCCTTCCAGCGCCTGTTGTACGGCGCCATGTCGCCCGCGGCGGCCAGCTCGCCGGCGATGGCGCCGGTGCGGACCGCCACGTGGTCGCCGCCCTCGTGGAAGGCGGAGGTCGTCCCCATCGCGCCGCCGACCACCGCGACCCCGGCGTCCGTCGGCGAGTCGATCGGACGGGTCGACGAGATCGGATACGTCTCGGTGCCGTTCCGTTTGCCCGCCTCCTCGACGAGCGGGAAGTCCTCCTCGATATCGTACTCGTCGCCGTACTGCCACTCCAGCAGCCGTCGGACGTACTCGCCGCCCTGCGGGATCGACTCGTCGTCGGGCTCCAGCAGGGCGTACGCGTCCCGGTCGAAGGCGTCGACGTCGAGGCCGATCGGCATCGTCAGCCCGACCCGACAGACGCGGTCGTCGTTCGGGAAGATCCACGGATACGCCGTCTCGCCCGGCATCACGCCCCACCAGAAGACGAGCGCGTCTTCGACCTGCTCGTACACCGCCTCCGGGACGCGTCGGTACTCCTGGTAGGCGATGTGGTTCGCCGTCCGGGAGGCCAGCCGCTCGGAGGCGGCCGCGTCCGCGGGGAGGTACTCGTCGAGCACGCGATTCGTCACGGTGCGCTGCGGGCCGTCGGCGAGCACGAGGAAGTCGGCCCCGACCGACTCGCCGGAGGCGAGCTCGACGACGTGACGGGGATCGCCGCTCCCGCCGGTGCCGTCGGTCCCGCCCGACCCGTCGCTCGGGTCCGCCGACAGGTCGGTGTCGACGCTACGGACGGACACGCCCGCGCGGTACTCGGCCCCGGCGTCCTCGGCGCGGTCGCGGAGCCAGTCGTCGAAGCGCGCGCGCTGGAAGGTGTAGCCGAACTTGTCGTACGACGAGTCGATACCGGTGGAGGTGAGCGTCGCCGCCTCGTCCGGCCCGCGGAACTCGGCGCGGGTCAGCTCCCGTTGGACGACGCCGTCGTCGAACTCGTCGGGGTGGATCCCCATGATGTCGACCCAGTAGTCCAGGATCCCCGCGGCGTCCGTCGAGTCGGGGCCGAGCCCGTCGCGGTCGGCCCGCGGCACCCCCTTCTCGAGGACGAGGGCGTCAGCGCCGCCGGTCGCGGCCGCGTGCGCCGCGGACGCGCCGGCCGGACCGCCTCCCACGATAGCGACGTCTACGCGTTCCATATCCCGTGAGGTCACCCTCCGGCTATTAAATTCACGGTCCCTGACGGGGCGAACCGAACGCCTCGCCCGCGGCGGCGATCCGGACTGCGCGGACACCGGTCGCCGCGGCGGGTCGTTCAGGGACGTTGACATGAATGTCAGCGGGCGAAAAGACACGCTTTTAGACCGCAACGAGATTTGCTCCGATACCAATGGCACGCGAGACGTGGGCGACGCGGGCGGGGTTCATCCTCGCCGCGGTGGGTAGCGCCGTCGGGCTCGGGAACATCTGGCGGTTCCCGTTCATCACCGGCCAGTACGGCGGATCGTCGTTTCTGATCACCTATCTGGCGTTCGTCGCGCTGATCGGGTTCCCGGCGATTCTCGTCGAGTTCGTGATCGGCCGTCGGACCGACCGGAATCCCGTCGGCGCGCTGCGGGAACTCGGCAGCGGCGCGTGGTCGTACGCCGGCTGGCTGTTCGTCGCCACCGGCTTCATCATCCTGTCGTACTACAGCGTCGTCGCAGGCTGGTTCCTCCGGTACACCCTCATCGGACTCACCGACGGGTTTACCATCACCGACCCGGCCGAGGCGGAGGCGCTGTTCGGAACGGTCTCGACCGGCCTCGACACGCTCCTGTTTCACGCCGCGTTCATGATGCTCGTCATCGGTATCATCGCCGCCGGCGTCAGGCGCGGCATCGAGCTGAGCGTGAAGGTGATGGTGCCCGCCATCCTGGTGTTGCTGCTGGGGCTGGCCGCCTACGGGTTCACCCTCGACGGCGCGAGCGCGGCGTACGGGTACTACCTCTCGCCGGACTTCGGAACGATCGCGGCGAACTGGACCGAGATACTGCCCGCCGCCGCCGGACAGGCCTTCTTCACCCTCTCGCTCGGGATGGGCGTGATGATCACCTACGCCTCCTACCTCGGTGAGGACCGGAATCTGGCGTCGGACGCCGGCGTCATCGCCGCACTCGACACGCTCGTCGCCGTCCTCGTCGGGTTCGTCGTCTTCCCCGTTCTCTTCACCGTCGGCATCGAACCGGGCACGGGCGGTCCCGGGGCGATCTTCGTGAGCCTCACCTCGGCGTTCGCCGGGATCCCCGGCGGACGAGCCATCGGCGTCGTCTTCTTCGGCATGGTCGGGATCGCGGCGCTCTCGTCCGCGATCAGCATCCTCGAAGTGCTCGTCTCGTACCTGATCGACGAGCTCGGCGTCGCTCGCGTCCCCGCCGCGGCGGCCATCGGCGTCGCCGTCTTCCTGCTCGGCGTCCCGGTGACGATCGACCTGATATTCCTCGACCTGTACGACAAGCTGGCGGACGGCATCCTGCTCGTGCTCGGCTCGCTGCTGCTCGCGCTGTTCGTCGGGTGGGTGATCCCCGAGATCGCCCGCGACGAGCTGGAGAGGGGCATCGGCGACATCGGCGGGCTCGGGACCGCCTGGCTCTGGATCGTGCGCGTCCCCATCGTGATCGTCGTGCTCGTCTCGCTGTACCTCGGTATCGTCGACTACGCCGGGTTCCTCACCGGCGGCTTCGCGGACTGGCTGGCGGCGCGCTGAGCGTTCCACGCCCCACCGCGGAACCGAGTTTTCGCGTCGATCGGCCCCCGGCAGAGGGGTCACTCGCGCAGCAGCGTCGAGTAATCGGCGATGACTCCGTCGACGCCGGCCGCGGCGAGCCGGTCGGCCTGATACCACGTCTCGACGGTCCAGACGTTCACGTCGCGCCCCGCCTCGTGCGCGGCCGCGAGGAGGTCCGGTCCGCCCGACTCTCCGCCGCCCCCGAACCGCTCGGCGTCGAAGAACGGCGTTCCGCGAATCGCGTCGATCGGCGGGTGGACCGCGGCCGAGTCGTGCTCGCGGGCGATCGCCAGTCCGTCGGCGATCGACTCGGCCACCAGCGGGGCGACCGGCAGCGACGACCGCTCGCGGACCGCGGCGAGCGCCCCCTCGCAGAACGACGAGAACAGGAGGTCGTTCCCGGACTCCTCGGCGACGCCCAGCACCCGGTCGACGAACGGCCGCCAGACCGCCGTCCGGTCCGCGAGCGCGTCGCCGGCGAGCTTCTCGTCGGGCCGGAGGTCGCCCCGGCCCGGGTTCTTGAGTTCGACGTTCACGCCGACGTCCGGGGGAAGCGCCTCGAGCGCGTCGGCGAGCAGCGGGACGGTCTCCCCGCTGTCGAGCACCTCGGCGCCGGTGACGGTCGCGGTGTCCGTCTCCCAGACGAGACCCGCCGCGTCGGTGAGTCCGCGGTCGACGGCGGTACCGGAATCGCCGCGTCCGCCGCGACCGGAGAGCTCCGCGTCGTGAACGACGACCACGTCGCCGTCGGCGGTGGGCATGACGTCGACTTCGACCCAGTCGGCCTGACGCCCCGCGGGAACGTCGGACTCGGCGGAGCCGTCCGACCTCGCGACCCCCGCGGCCCGCTCGACGGCCGCCACGGTGTTCTCGGGGTTCTCGCCGGCGAACCCGCGGTGTGCGATCAGGGTCGGCGTCGGGCGCGCGGCGTCGGTCATATCGCGTCGAGGACGGCGTCGACGACGAGGCCGACCGCCTCGGTGACGGCCGCCTCAGCCCGCGCGAGCGGGCCGGTCGACTCCGCGTCGTCGTCGCCGTCGCGGTCGCCGGCGAACTCGTCGTCCGCCCGCCGGGCGCCGTTCGCGTCGTCGCTCGTTTCGGTCGCGTCCCTCATCGTCGGACCGCCGGTCAGACGTGCTCCTCGTACGGCTGAACGACGACGAACCCGTCGGGGCCGTCGAAGCGCATCTGGTACCGCTCGCCGGACTCCTGGCCGACCATGTCCGAGAGGCTGCGGTTGACCTCGACGCTCGGGGAGGTGCCGCCCCAGGCGACGGTCGCGCTGGGATCCGTCGCGACCGGCGTCTCCAAGACGATCGGATCGCCGTGCGTGGTGAGCGCGACGTAGCCCGGTCCCTCGAGGTAGACGTTGCTGAACCCACCGGCGAGCGAGCCGGCAAGGCTGTCGATGGTGCTGATCTCGTAGGAGAGCCTCTCCTCGAAGGCGAGGACGTCCTCCCCGTTGACCGTGATCGCCTCGCCGGCGTCGAGCTCGACGACTTGTACCTTCTTGCCGGCGTCGGCGAAGTAGACGTGACCTCGGCCCTCCACGGCCATGATCGGCGTCCCCTCGCCGGTGGCCGCTTCCTTGAGGAAGCCGGTGATCCCGCCCTCGGCGGAGGCCTTCCCCGTGAACGAGACGTCGCCGGTGTACGCGATCATCGACCCGGCCTTCGCCATCACGGTCCCGTCGACGTCGACGTCGAGGGTGTAGCTGTTCTCGCGCTGGAACGGTTCCGCGCTTTCCGTCGGTGCGTTCTCGGCTGTGAACTGATCTAGGTTCATGATGCGGGGACCGAACCATCGTGGACGGCCGCGCGCCGCCCGGTTCGGCTGGATGACACTTCCTCGCTATCGAATATGAATGTTGGTGGTCTCACGCGTGGACGGGTCCGGGTCACCGTCTCGGCGCCCCGGCATCGGTCGCCCGTCCGCCGCTGACAACCCGCTCGTCCGTCCGCCGCTGACAACCCGCTCGTCCGTCCGCCGCTGACAACCCGCTCGCCCGTCCGCCGCTGACAACCCGCTCGTGTGCCGCCGGTACTACGGTCGGCGACGGCCTCTCAGTAGACGACCAGCGAGAGGTACAGCTGGCCGATCCCGGCGACGACCATCACGGCCCCGGCGACCCGCTTCAGGGCGCCCGCGTGGGCCATCACGCGGTTGGCGTTGCCGATCAGTCCCACCCCCGTCGCGACGGTCGTCGCGGCCATCAGGACGGCGACCGTGCCGGCGTACACGGAGAGGATCAGGACGGCGGCGTCGCCGGGAAGCGCGATGGCCCGCGCGACCACGCCGAGGAACACGGGCGCGACGCAGCCCGCGCCGGCCAGCGCGTACCCCGCGCCGAACACCCCGAACCCGAAGACGCTCGACCGCCGCTTCGGCAGCGGGAGCGACACCGACGGGGCGCGCCCGGCGACCACGAGCAGCCCGAAGATGACGAGCAGCACGCCGACGAGCGTCTCGAAGACGGTGATGTTCGACAGCGTCGAGTACCCGATCCGCACCGTCGCGCCCGCGAGCAGCGCGAACGTCGCGAGGACGCCGAGCGCGGCCGCGACCCCGCGCAAGCCCGCCCCGGAGACGGAGGCGGCCTCGGCGTCGACGGAGTTCACGTAGAAGCCCACGTACCCCGGCAACAGCGGGTACGCGCACGGAGAAAAGAACGTCGCCACGCCCGCGGTCACGGCGAAAGGGACGTTCGTCGCGAGCGAGACGTCGGTCATCTGTCGGCTCGTCCCCTCATCGGTCCAGCGCCCGCTCGATCCCGTTCACGAACTCCCCCGTGGTGTGGGTCCCTGACGTCGCCCAGCGCACGCGCCCCGTCGCGTCGACGGCGCGCGCGCTCGGATAGCCGCCGACGCCGAGCCGAGCCGCGAGCTCGGCGGTCGTGTCGGCCGCGACCAGCCAGTCGCCGTCGTGCTCGCGCCACCAGTCGGCGACCGTCTCCTCGCTGACCGCGCCGCCGACGTCCTCCGTCGTCACCGAGACGAACAGCACCTCGTCGCCGATCCGGTCGTGGGCCTCGGCGAGGGCCGGCATCTGCTCGGCGCACGGGGGACACCACGTTCCGAAGAAGTCGATGAACGTCGGGCGATCGGGCGCCGGAAGCGTCGCCTCGCCGTCGCGGCTTCCCGGCGCGTCGACCGTCGGCAGCGTCGTCGGCTCGATCGGTTCGTGCGCGTCCCCGCTCCCGAGCACCGCGGGCGCGCTCCCGGACGCGACGACTCCGGCCCCGCCGAGCGCGCCCGCGCTGGCGAGTCCGGCGAGGAGGTGGCGGCGCCTCACGCGGTGACCACCCGCTCAAAGTCGCTCACGAGCCGTTCGATGTCCGTCTGCGGGCCACGCGGGTAGGCGCGCTCGACGATCCCCCGCTTGTTCGCGAGAAGGATCAGCCCGTAGTGGGGGAACTGGTACTCCAGGTTCTCGTACTGGTCGGCGTCCCGCTTCTCGATCACGAGCCCGAAGTTCTCGTCCATCAGCTCCTGCGCGCGCTCGTAGCTCTCGGGTCGCAGGAAGTGCCAGTTGCCGGCGTCGAGGTCGACGCCCTGCTGGCCGGCGTACTCGCGGAGGACCTCGGCGGTGTCGCGCTCGGGGTCGAACGTGAGCGCGAGGAAGGCGGACTCGTCCCCGTACCCCTCCTCGGCGGCGACCGCCTGCGCGCGCCGGAGCCGGAGGATGAGCGCCGGGCAGACGCCGTCCGGGCAGTTCGTGTAAAACGAGGTCCACAGGACGGCGCGCTCGCCCTCGAAGTCGGCGACTGACACCTCGTCGCCCGTGAGCGGGTCAGGAACGGTAAAATTCGGCATCTCGTCGCCGTAGCTCGGGTGGACGGCCTCGCTCAGGTCCCGCTCCGGCGGGCCGAGGACGGTTCCCTCGGCGCCCGAGTCGCCGAGGACGCCGAGACAGCCGGCGGTCCCGACGGTCGCGCCGACGCCGGTCCCGGCCGCGAGCGACCGCAGATAGGTGCGACGATCCATGTGTATACGCCGACCTACGTCCTCGCGCGTAAATGAACCCCGCGACTGGTCGCACCGCGCGGCGACGGCGGCGGAAGCGTCGAAGAACCGGGTCTCGGCGTCTAAGACGACGCCGACGCGACCGACGGGCGCCGAGACGGTCGTGGTACCACGACCCTCGCAAGCGTTATCCCCCAAACGCCCGTCTGTTTGGTTGCAATGGCAAACGGTAAGGTTGACTTCTTCAACGACACTGGCGGCTACGGTTTCATTTCGACTGACGACGGCGATCTCGACGACGACGAGGACGTGTTCTTCCACATGGAAGACGTCGGCGGCCCGGACCTCGAGGAGGGTCAGGAGGTCGAGTTCGACATCGAGTCGTCCCCCAAGGGACCCCGCGCGACGAACCTGACGCGCAACTAACGATTCTACCGCGGACGCCGCGTCCGCACGCACTACCGGACCCCGTCGCCGGTCACCGAGACCGGCGACCGTTCCGTTCTTTCACGCTTATTTTTCCCGACGAGCGACGGTGCTCGACCGTTTACCCACGCTCGACGACGCCGGGATCGACCGTTTAAATACGAGTGCGGGCGAGACGGTTCACAGTGAGCGATCCGATCCCGACCGGCTGTCGGCCGGTCGACGACCTGTTGGGTGGCGGCTTCGAGCGCGGGGTCGTCACGCAGGTGTACGGCCCGCCAGCGGCCGGGAAGACGAACCTCGCGTTGGCCGCGGCGGTCGAGGTCGCCGCCGGCGGCGACCGCGCCCTCTACATCGACACCGAGGGGCTCTCGATCGACCGGTTCGAGCAGCTCGCCGCGGGGCGGGCCGACGACCCCGACGTCGACGACGCGGTCGAGGAGATCGCGTCGCGGCTGGTGATCTCCGAGGCGTACGACTTCGACGACCAGCGGGAGGCGGTCCGCGACGCTGAGGAGCTCGCCGAGGAGGTCGAGCTGATCGTGTTGGACTCCGCGACGGGGTTCTACCGGCTGGAGCGCGCCGGCGACACCGAGGGCGGCCAGTCGCTCCGGAAGGTCGCCAAGCAGGTGACGCACCTCCTCTCGCTGGCGCGCCGCCACGACATCGCCGTCGTGATCACGAACCAGGTGTTCACCGACCCCGACTCCGACCGCGACCGCGCGCTCGGCGGCAACACGCTCAACCACTGGACCGGGGCGATCCTCCGCGTCGACAGGTTCCGCGGCGGGAACCGCCGGGCCACGCTGGAGAAACACCGCTCGAAGCCCGCCGGCGACTCCGTCACCTTCCGGATCGTCGCCG
The DNA here is from genome assembly GCF_002252925.1 of Halorubrum sp. Ea8. Classification (NCBI taxonomy): domain Archaea; kingdom Methanobacteriati; phylum Methanobacteriota; class Halobacteria; order Halobacteriales; family Haloferacaceae; genus Halorubrum; species Halorubrum sp. Ea8. The sequence goes on along the minus strand of NZ_NHPF01000106.1, from coordinate 3,405 downwards.
ACGGGCTCGCCGAGGGCGCGGACGCCTGAGCGGCGCGCCGGTCGGGGGAATTAAGCCCTTCCTACCGTCCTAATACGTAATGAGTAACGGAGCGGGTCGACCCGGACGAGCGACCGTCCTGCTCGTCGTCGCCTGCGTCCTCGCGGCCGCCCTCGCGCCCGCGGCGGCGGCCGGCGGGCTCGGCGAAGCGGCCGTCGACCGCCCCGCGGTCGGCGTCGACGCGGCCTCCACGTCCCCCGCTCCCTCGCCGTCGACGGCGCCGGCGACGGCAACTCCGCCCGCCACGGCAACTCCGCCCGCCACGGCAACTCCGCCCGCGACGCCGACGTCGCTCGGGGCGGCGTCGTCCGACGCCGTGGGTCCCGGACTGCGGTCGGCGAACGGCACCGTTGAGCTTGTGGTGCGCTTCGGAGACGACGCCGGGACCGGAGCGCGCCGCGCCGCCGACGGCGGCCGGATCGGGACTGACGAGCTCAAGACGAACGCCGCGACCGCGCAGGGAAGCTTCGAACGGTTCGCAGAGCGGAAGCCCGGCGTCACGGTCGAGCGGAGCTTCTGGCTCGCGAACGCGATGCTCGTCACGGTCGACACCGAGAGCGTCGCGGTCGAGCGCCTCCTCGACGTGCGCGGCGTCGAGCGCGTTCACGAGAATTTCCGGATGGAACTCGACTCGGCGGCGACCGCGGACGGCGGAGCCGGAGCCGGCGCCCTCGATTCTCCCGCGGGCCCCACGGCCGGTACCGTCTCTGCCGGTTCGACGGCGACGAACGCGACGTACGGCGTCGAGATGGTACGTGCCCCCGAGGTCTGGGAGACGTTCGGAACCCGTGGCGAGGGCGCGACCGTTGCCGTGATCGACACGGGAATTGACCCGAACCACCCGGACCTGACAGTGAGCGGGTGGGCGGAGTATGACACGGACGGGAATCTCGTGAGTGACAACGTCAGCGACGCGTCAGATGGTAACGGTCACGGTACCCACGTCGCCGGAACGGTCGCCGGTGGTAACGAGAGCGGGACGGCGATCGGCGTGGCGCCGGCGGCGACGCTCCACGGTGTCAAAGTGTTCGACGACGACGGCGGAAACGCGACGTTCACACGGGTCGTTGCCGGCATGGAACACGCGTCAGAGGACCCCGAAGTCGACGTTTTGCAAATGAGTCTGGGTGCAGACGGGTACGCCGCCGACATGATCGAGCCGGTCCGAAACGCGCGGGACGCCGGGAAGGTCGTCGTCGCATCGTCCGGGAATCGCGACGTAGAGCCGTCGAGCTCTCCGGGTAACATATACGACACCCTCGGCGTCGGGGCTGTCGACTCCGACCGCGAGGTCCCTTCCTTTTCGGGCGGCGAAAACGTATCTACCGACAGTGCGTGGGGAAACGATGCTCCGTCTGACTGGCCCGATCAGTACGTCGTCCCGGACGTCTCTGCTCAGGGCGTGTCGGTGAACTCGACAGCAGCGGGCGGTGGATACCGAAATCTCACGGGCACCTCAATGGCTGCACCCCACGTTTCCGGCGTCGCGGCGCTGATGATCTCGGCGACGTCGCGGAACGTCACCGACGAGGAGCTCTCCGACACGCTTCGAGACACCGCGAATCACCCGGACGACGCGACGGGCCCCGACACGCGATACGGCGCGGGGATCGTCGACGGGTTCGCGGCCGTCTCGTCGGTCACGGAGAACCGGTCGACGCTCGCGGTGAGCGAGTTCGACGCGCCGACTGAGGTCGCACCCGGAGAGACGCTGGAACCGACGGCGACGGTCGAAAACACCGGCTCGGACCCCGGAGTCGGTGCCGTCGAGTATCGGTTCGACGGCGCCGTCGGCGACGAGGCGAACGTCTCGCTCGCTCCGGGCGAGAGCGCGACCGTCTCGTTCTCGTACGTCGTCCCGAGCGACACGCCGACGAACGCGACCGACGAGCACGGCGTCTACACGAGAGACTCGAACCGGACCGCGGCGGTCGACGTCCTCGACCCGCCCTCCTACGAGGTGTCGGCCCTCCGAGCGCCCGCGTTCATCGAGCGAAACGGGAGCCTCGACGCGACGGCGACCGTGGCGAACGTCGGCGGACTCGGCGGCGAGAACCGCACCGTCGAACTCCGGCTGACCGACCCCGCGAACGCGAGCGACGTGCGGGTGCTCGACGCCGCGAACGTCTCGATCGGAGCCGGGAACGCCACGGCGGTCGCGCTGAACGGGACCGTCCCGAGCGGTTTCGCGACGGGCGAGACGACGGTCGCGGTGGCGTCGTCCGAGGACGCGGCCGACGCGGCCGTCGGTGTCGCCGACGCGGTCGGCACCGTGAACGGCACCGTCACCGACGCGGAGACGGACGCGACGCTCCCCGGGATATCGGTAGTCGTCGACGACGGGAGCGCGGCGATCGGTGAGACGACGACCGACGCGGACGGAACGTACGCAATGAGCGCGCCGGCGACCGGTCTGAACGTCACCGCGGGCAACGCGACGTACGCGCCGGCGAATCGGACGGTGACTCTGAACGAGTCCGGAGACGCGGCGGTCGCGGACTTCGCTTTGACGCTCCGCAACGGCACGCTTTCGGGCGACGTGAACGCGACGGACGGACTCGACCGTCCCGCCACTGCGACCGTGACCGTCACCGACGCGGAGACGGACGCAACCGTCGCCTCGCTCGACGTCGGCGAGGGCGGCACCTACGCCGTCGACCTCCGCCCGAACGCCTACGACGTCGCCGTCGACGCGCCGGACTTCGAGCCGATGACGCGGACGTCTATCCGCGTCAGGCCGAACGCGACGACGGACCCGTCCCTCGCGCTCGATCCGAAGCCAGCGTCGCTGATCGGAACGGTGACGAACGCGAGCGACGGCGGGCCCGTCGCGGGGGCGACGGCAACCGCGGACGGGAGAGCGGCCACGGCCGACTCGAACGGCAGCTATTCGCTCGCGGTGGCGCGCGGCGAGCGGACCGTGACCGTCTCCGCGGACGGCTACGCGGACGTGACGGAGACGGCGACGCTCGCCGCGAACGAGACCCGAGAGGTAAACGCCTCGCTGGCTCCCCGAGGCGTGTTCACCCTCACCGGGTTGTCGGGGCCCGCCGAGATCGAACGGGGATCGAGCGGTGAGTTCGACGTCGCCGTGCTGAACGAGGGGCGCGCCGCCGACGACGCCGCCGTGAGCGTCGCCGTCGACCCGAGCGGGTCGGTGAGCCCGAACTCGGTCTCGATCGCCGGAGTCGCGGTCGACGACACCGGTTCTGGGACGTTCACCGTCTCGACCGCGTCGAGCGCGTCGACGGGGACGTACGAGGTCACCGCCTCGACGGCCGACGACTCTCGAACGGCCTCTTTCGAGGTGGTACACAGCGAGGACGGCGGAAGCGACGGAGGGAGTGACGGCGGCACGTCCGGCGG
>NZ_NHPF01000087.1:0-9086 GCF_002252925.1 Halorubrum sp. Ea8 | reverse complement strand
GTTCGGAAGAGTACGACCTACCGTGACCTGCTTGACGAACTGATCGAGATGCCACGCATCCGCCGGACTCTTGCATTAGCCGAACTTCCTACGTCATCAACGCTCTGTAAGGCGTTTAATCGACTTGATATGGTCGTATGGCGAGTCTTATTGACTCTCTCAGCGACACTGCTCCCGACAAACGGAATCGTCGGGATTGATGCGTCAGGGTGTGACCGCAGTCACGCCTCGAAACATTATACGAAACGAGCTGAACTCACGATTCAGCAGCTCAAAGTGACGCTGTTGGTTGATGCGAAGGTGAACGCAATTCTCGATCTCCACGTGACGACGACTCGGAAACACGATAGCCAGATTTCCCCGTCGTTGATCAAGCGTAATCCCGAGAGTGTCGGTATTCTGCTCGGTCATAAAGGCTACGACGACCAGAATATCAGACGACTTTGCCGTCAACACGAGGTTCGCCCACTGATCAAACATCGTGAATTCACGTCACTTCATCGGGCATGGAACGCACGCTTAGACACTGATCTCTACGGCCAGCGGAGTCAATCCGAGACAGTCAACTCTACGCTTAATCGGAAGTTTGGTGCGTTTGTCCGGTCACGACGCTGGCGGAAACAGTTCTGGGAACTCACCATCGCCTGTCTCATTCGTAATATAGACCGATCACTCTGAACGGTCAATACAGGGTATGAATCGGTCAGTACAGAGGAACCACTTTTCGGTAGGTATTTTATTCAATTCTGTTGATGTACGATATGGTCTCCCGCGAGAACCAGAAACTAGCCGCCTCTGCTGTGGTTGCCCTCGTTGTTCTTGTCTCCCTACGGGCATTGACGGATTTTGGACTGTTGTCGAGGTTTACGATTGTCGTCGTCGTTATAATCGTTACGCAGTCTGTTTTCGAACGGATGTATCAGTAAGCAGTCACATTCTATCAGCTGATTCAGGATTCATTTAGAGAAGATATCGAAGCTCTTGTGCTGACTACATCCTCTGTATCTCCCACGCCAATCCTATCAGTTCTTAAGTATTTCAACAGAGCCACTCTTTCAGTTTCCAACCCATCTCTTCTGAAGAAACTTCATGTTCTCTGAGGAAGCGGCGTTTTCGGTCTTCTGGCCACGAATTGCCGTACCTCTCGGCGTATTTCATCCGAGTCGATTTTTCCTGTGAATCTACCGACTCTTTGTCCGACTCAGATGCGTCATTATCACTATGCCGACTTGATTCACTCTTTTCCTGTTGTTTTGAGTGACTACCAGAGGGTTCGGTTACCTTCCGCTGTTTGAACTGAGACGCCGATCGCAAGTATCCTCCGTGCGTCGTAGTGGCTACAGGCTATAGAGGATTACTACGAGTCGCACAAGTTCAGCGACCTAGCTGATGCTACTGACAATAGGAACCTGTACGTTGAGCGCCTCTGTTGAGATCCTCATCGGCTGATACATACCGTTCCAGTCCCGGTCAACAGAGCTGCAGGATTGCATATTGGCCACCGGAGCTTCTGCTTATTTAAGCAGGTGTTCCAATAGCTGTGCGAGATACACAGCGCGAAGCCAGTGTAAACGGGGGTTATGACAGGGTGGCGACCTCAAATCCGATCCCGTCCGCGGTGATCCCGACCCCTAACCCATTGTTGCCGGCCGGTGAGCTCCAACTATACGTTTTCTCTAATCCGTTATCGGTTCGTACGGTGACTAAGAGGGGTTTGTCGGCGACGAGATCCGTGTATCCCTGTTCGTCGCCTGCGGGGATCGTCCGTGTATCGTCCATGAGTATCTCGCCCGTGTCGGTAGTGCGAATCTGCACCGTAACCACCTGCGCACTACGCAGCTGATTGTTCACAATCACGAACGGTGTCTGATCAGGTTGAGTGTACGCAACCGCGCCGCCGGCCGAGCCGATGACGACTCCGCCGCCGAGCAGTGCGAGTACATTGCGCCGTGTCGCGGAGGGCATACATCAACCGTTCCACCGCTGAGATCAATAACCCGGTCAAAAGTGAAAATCAGATTTAACAGACGAAGTTCATAATTCGGCCATTTGCGACGTCTCAACCGGGTCGATCGTTTCGGAACTACCGCCACCACCGGGATCGTCACGTACTTGCAGGTACGCCGACGCGACGATGGCGTAGAAGGGGAGGAAGAAGACTGTAGTAAGAACAACCGTAGCGAGGTCGGCGACGAGGGGAAGACCTGCGAGGTCCAACACCGGCGCAACGCCGCCGACGATCCCACCGAACACGGCAGACAGGATCACGAGGAGGGAGAGTTTGAGCCGCGATCCACGAGCGAGTCCCCAGCTCCGCTTGAGACTTGCATAGATGCCGCGATCCTCGACGCTGATAGCGAATATGAAGAACATGAACGACGCCGCGAGGAATATCCCGGGGAGGAACAACAGTACGGTGCCGATACCTACCGAGATGCTCACGACCGTTCCGCCGATGACCGCCGAGAACGTGGCGCGTCCGAGTCGGTTGGCGTATCCCGCGGGGAACGTCGATAGTTCACGGAGCGGCCGGGCGAAAGCGCGTGAGAGCACGACGAAATACACCGCACCGAGGACGCTCGTCACGCCGAACAGTGCAAGTCCGACGCTTCCGGAGACGGGCAGTGCCAGCCCGCCGCTTCCAGCGAATTCCGTCATTGCTTCAGAGGGAAGAAAGCCGAGCACGGCGCTGTTGACTGCGGTTTGAGTGAGCAGTTGGATGGCAAGTAGCCCGACGAAGAGGATTCCGCCGGTTCGAGTAAATACCCGTCTGATGCCATCGCTGACCGCACGACCTAGTTGGAGGGCCATACTCCGTCTTACGCCCCATGATAGTATAAGCACGGCTGAAAATCATACTGAGTTTTTAGTCTTATTCGCAGCTACTCCGTAATAACCTGCTGAACGTAGATGTGTGCGTAAGCACTCGCCCAGACGACGGAGAGTAGTTCGCCGATACTCGCTGCGATCATATTCACGAGGGAGGAGAGCAGGCCGAGATCCGATCCGATCTGCAAGACGTATGAAGGCAGGTAGAAAGTGACGCCGCTTCCGAGAGCGATCAGGACGAGGAGGAGGATTTTCGCTCGGTAGTTCGTTGTAATGCGCCAACTGATTCGGAGTGAGTCGACGGGACCGTAATGACCGACGACACACGCTTCCAACGCGAACCAGAACTTGAATAACAACAGGAGAGGCGGACCCAAGGCGACGAGAGCGCCGACCCCTGCAACGGCAGGAAATCCGACGATTTCGATAGGGTTGCCGGGAAACACGAGGAGAAGCCCGAAGAGCGGGGCTGAGGCAGCGGCTGTGCTCATTACCAGTAAGATGACGAGTAAAATGGTGATACCGAACGCGGGGATTCGGGCAACGGTGTGAGAGAGTCCTTTACGCGCCGTCACACGATCACTGGTCAGTTCTCCGGCAACGATTGTCGCAACGTACGCTCGGATCAAAAAAACGAACGCGAACGCTGTGACGAACTCGATGATGTCGATCGCAGGTACTGGAAGTATATTGATACTCTCCGTTTCGAGGAGTCGATTAGCGAGAATGATTACGGCCGAGAAGCCGAGGATAGACGGATAGGACCGAAACAGGCGAACTGACCAGACTAACGTATCGAGGACGGTGCGATGCGTGGTGATTGTCTCGATATTTCGGCAGTTGAGGCAGCCGCAGCCGTCGGTATCACCTTGCGTTCTAATCGTCGGTGCCACGTCACGGACGGTCGAGTCGTCGACAACAGAAGCATTTTGGATCGATCGGTCGTTACGATCGCTCATTCACCGGTGAAGAGGTGTGAGACCGATTCGCCGACCGCAAGTAGGATCGACGGGGGTCCGAGTAGCGATGCGAACGATTTGAACGCGCGTTTGAGACTTGGTCGATCGTCTTTAGTGCCGAGGAAGAGCAGCGTCGGATCCTCGGAAACGACGAAGACGCTCATCTCACGGCCTTTCTCCGAATAGCAGGTGTCCGTGACTTCGATTACCCCTGCTGCTTCGAGATTCTCCAAGTGGTAGTGGACGTTCTGTACGCTCTGGTCGAGTTGCTCAGCGATCCGCGCTGGGGTCGCCGGTGTCTCGTTGAGCAGTCGAAAGATCTCGTAGGCGGTTTCGGACGATAACGCTTCGATCACGTCTCGTGTTGCGTCGTCGTCGAGGCTCAGTACCGTCGGGGCATCGCTTCGCTCAACGGCAGCGTCGGTTTGTGTCGGAAGGAGTCGTGCCATGGTTACCTTCTGTAAATAGCGGTTGCGGGGACCTGATCCGATCGATAGCTGTTCGAGAACATCATGCGTAGTCGTTGATAGGTGTTTTCGTTGCTTCCGGAACGGCAGGTGAGACAGCGCTCAGTCGCAGGTAGTAGGCCGTGTACACCGTATAGAAGTACGCGAAGCCGACTGCGGAAAGTGTAATCCCGATCGGGAGCAGAACTGCTATCGGTATCCCGAGGTCGATAGGTAATACCTCAACCGGTTTAGCGTCTGTTAGCGTTACCCGAAGCAGGTATTCGGGGACTAAGAAGGCGTTCACCAAGACCAGCCACACCAGCGAGAATCCGGCGACGCTTTTGATGTTCGAGCGGACGAGCGCAATACTTCTCCGGAACGCATCAGTAACGCTTTGATCTTCAAGGACGATCGCAGTGTCGTAAAACTGTACGAACATAATGACAGCGAGAATCGACACCAGCCAGATGATCATAGACCCGATACCTGCGACGAGACCGGCTGTCCGGTTAATCGCGGCGAGCGCTATCGGCACAATGCCGAGGACGAATCCGATCAATCCGAGTCCGATAGCGGTTCCGAGGACGAGAAGCAGGAACACCACCGTTGCAAAGAGAAGTGCGAAATAGTGCGTCCGCGCTGCAGTGAAAAATCGGGTGAGTGAGGGGTCTTTCCCTTCGATTGCCGCCTGAGCAGTTCCGATAAACCCACCGAGAACGAACGGAAACACAACCAGCCACGACAGTGAGACGCCTGCTGACAGAACTGGTGAGTTGGTCAGCTGACCGACGTATTGCAGTTGGCTTCCACCCCCAACGAGGAGACCGGCAACGAACAGGATCGGATTCGCGCGGAGGGCGGTGAATCCATCTTTGAATGCGGAGCGTATGACCATCGTATCCACGAATTACCGCCGTCGCGTATTAGACCGCACGTAGTATCAAATCCATATTTAATCATCTTGAGCGTCTGGAGCTACTGTTTCGATGGAGGCAACGCAACACACGACTTCGATTCGATAGGCCACTTGCTCTGACATACCCCGTGATGGCTCAATTTCCCTGGATCGCGTCTATAACGACTGTCCCAGCCACGATCGGATCTATGGGGACCGAGCTGCTATCGCTGATCGAAATATCGTATTGATCACGAATTGCGAAGTCGCTCTCAATGGAACCAACGGAACTACCGTCCGGGTCTGTCACCTCGAATTTATGCCCGATAAACTGTCCTACCGGCAGGAGTTTTCGACCCATCGTGATGAGCCCCCCACGTGAAGTAATCTCTGCGAGGAGCGACCCATCCTCCGCGTCGCGGATTCGCCATGTGTCTTGGAACAGCGAAAAATCGTTGTCCAGAATGACGAGAGGTTCTCCAGTATGGCCATCGGTAAGTGCGTAGTCACCAGCAATATCCCAGGTGCCACTGGCCTCTACAGTGAACATCTCGTTTCCGTCGGCGTCGACGAACGGAAACGTGTCCTTCCCCTCATACATACTGTAGGTACAGCGAAATATCGTGTCGCCGGTGATATCTTTGCCTTCATATTCGGGTTGAAGATTCTTGTCCTGTCCCGTCTGTTCGACGGTATACTGACTCCCAGAGAGGCCGAGACCAGCAACGCCGTATTGCTGTGGTGTCTCCATATCCAAAATATTGTGCATAGCTAACATTTAAATATAGGGCATTCTGGTTGGTAGATCTGTTGAAATCTTCAGAACCTGACCGGCATGGCGTGCAAGCTATCGAGCGTGAAGTCTGTCATGTCATAGAACTCTTCACACGCTATAGTCACTCTAGGTATCTTTTGAGAGCGTTATGACCTAAGGAGTGCGTGCATCAAGTGCACGCCGATAACAACCGTTCAGCCGTGTTTAGACGCTACCGGCTCTGTTGAAATCCCATTCTTCAGATACATTCTCACTTGAAACAGCCAGTCGCTGAAGACTGCGCACTGAATGGTTCTGAAATGAGGGGCCCCGAGTCAGTATCTTCTTGATGCTATATCCTCGAAAGCAGGTATGGTCGGTATAGGGACTATTATTATCGCAATTACGTTCGTCGTCGCAATGGTGGTGACTCTGGGTCTACTACTGCGGTTGTTGAAAGACGCTGATGGTCTATGATTCAGCTGTACTGACCGCGACCGGGGCAGAATATATCACTTTCTGAGGATTTCAACAGAGCCACGCTACCGATTACGTAGGTTAGCGTTTATGTTGAATGAACAGGACCGGTCTATGAGAGCCCCTCTGTTCCATTTCGTTTTCGGATAGCGGCCGTTTCGTCCGATCGACACCGGTCTAAACAAGGCTGGGCCTGAGCAAGAGATATACCATCCACGATTGATCTGGGCGTATGGAAGTTGCCCTCCGGACCGCACTACTGGGAAGTGAGCAGAAGCGATCGTTACAGGGAGTTCTCACAGCGGCGGGAGTATTTGTGCTCGTTCTAATTATTCTGTTCCTGCCGCTTGCTGTGGGTGTAATCGTCGAGCCAGGTTTTGTGATAGTCGGATTCGGGCTGGCAAGTTGGTGGGCCTATGACAATAGTGGGCTCGCAATCAGCGTACTCCTGATATTAGCACCGGTGATAGCTAGACTGACATACTACTGGTGGCTCTACCTCAACCAGCCATCCCCAGTCGCACTCCCATTGTCATTCGACGGAGTCGGCGCGTGGAAGATGTGGATTCCGTTGGGCCTATTACTTGGGATACTCGCATTCGGGGTCGGCGTTATCGTCCGCCGGGGCCGCCAAGTCACTGCTGGAGAATCCAATACGGTTGCCTGAGTATCAACCAGACCGGCACGAAACTAAGCATTCGTCCGTATACGTGCCCCAAGCCTTGTTTAGACGCGGTGGAGATCGTCCGCTACGGCCGATGTCTACACAGCGAGAGCTGGTCGAGAGGCGCTCAGGGACTGGTTCTGTTCGCCCTGCGTAGCCACTAACCGAGGCGTTCAGGAGCGTCTACACAAGGCCCGTGCCCCATATTCAGTAGCGTTCACGTGATCCCCTCAGTTTCTGTCAATAGCAACGTGCGAAATATAGAGCGTCGATCCAGCAGAGCGACCTCAGTAGTTCGAGTCCGCGAGGAGGGGCCGACGGAATAGCTGAGAACTACCTCAACGAACGATGACCACTGTGTATGAAGACATTTACTGCCCGGTTTGGAGTCATGGATATGGAGAGACGGCGATATCTGCAGGCAATCGGGGGATGTTTCGGTGTCGTTTCAATATCCGGGTGCACAGAGATTCTTCCGGGTAGCAATCAAGAATCCGAGTACCCGGGGGGAACGCTCCTCGTCGAGAACACAGGAAACAACGCTGTCCCAGTCTCGGTAGAGACGAAATTAGATCAATACGACGCCTCACTTGATATTGAGGTCGCTGCCGGAACGACGGTCGCTCGTCCTGAGTTCGTCACTGCTAATCAGGGTGAAATCGTTACTCTTGTCGCTCAGTTCGGCTCGACAGGGGACGCTATACGATTCCAGTTCCTCCCAGCAGGCGGAGAAGATACTCCGCCAGAAGTAGCGCAACTCACGGTCGAGAACGCCGTCGAGGCAAGTGCGACTTGGACTGCGACAAGTGGAAGGTGACCTCCTCCTCGCCGTAAACGGAGAGGGAGCGGAGCTCCCTCAGGCAGTCGGGCTACGCCCGACGACGGCGAGGCTTCCCACGGCACTACACCGCTGGGGTGGGATATTTGCTGGTTCACGGCCTGTCGGCATGACAGGCCGATGGCGGGGCCACACCGCCGTTACTCCTATCCCGGCAGGGGACTCGGAGTTATCTTGACCGAGACACCACAGCGGTTCGAGAGTGTGTCTCGAACGTTCTGGGCCTCGGAGTCCCGATATTGTGCATTTGAGTGGGCGGTGTGACCGCCTCGGTGTACGTCATGCTACGATACACTGTTAGTTAAATATCCGTATTGTTGCTGAACATAGGTTGTGGAGGCGTTGTCGGATTCACGCCCGCCGTGAACGGCGGGACTCTCTCCTCGAAGAAAGATAGATCGGTCTCCACCCATCGCTAACTCGCTGCGTACACGGCCTGTATGCAGACCGGGCCGCCCGAAACAGTCGAGTTTTGTGGCATTATTGAAGCCCTCAACAGGTGATACACTCTGACCCGGCCGTGGTCAATACAAGGGATACAGATACGACCTCCCAGAATGGTAGTCGGTTGAGCGCTATCGGGTTTCGAACGACACCCCGTCGGGACCGAGAGCGGCATGGATAACAACGGATTCATCGACAGAGACGGTCGTTTCGCCGCCGGTGTTCGCCTCTTGAGCCGTGATCTGAATACGATACTCGCCAGATTCGTCAACCGGATACGAGAGCGCCGTCGTTTCCTCGGCTCCGAGCGAGCGGTCCGTACGCATGACCACCCGCATATCCGATGCTCTGGTGATATCGATATTAACGGCTACCCGCTGATTCAACTCGTTGTCGATCACCAAGTTCGGATCTCCCAACTCCAGACATCCGGCAACTCCCAAGAGAGACGCTCCAACGGAGGCAAGCATTTGTCGCCTAGTGGAGGGCATACAGGCCAGTTCAAAACGCATCACTAATGCGTTTTGCTTCACGGGCTTTGTTGAAATCCTCAGCAGGTGATACGTTCTAAACTAGCTTCGGTCAGTATAAGAAAAGGTCGCATCAACTCGCGTCATTTGGATCAAAGGCGTAGTAAACGACAGCCATTGTGATTCCCATCATTACTGGCCCAAAACTTCCATCACCCGACAGTAGGAGCCTAACAGCAAATACACCCACAGCGGAGACGAGGCCAACGAGGAGGGCATAAGGAACACGGGATAGGCCACGTACGCA
>NZ_NHPF01000015.1:0-10553 GCF_002252925.1 Halorubrum sp. Ea8 | reverse complement strand
GTCGCGGATCCGGTCGAAGACGCCGAATCGACCGACGAACCCTTCGATGAGTCCGAAGTGGAGCAGCCCTTCCTGGCTCGTCTGTCGGAGCCGCTCGCTGCCGCCGTCGGGGCGGAGGTAGCCGTCGCCGGGCTCGTCCTGCTTGACGGTCGAGACGAGCACGAGGAAGCCGATCCCGGTCAACGGGATCAGGACGTACACCGTCGCGTACAGCAGTCGGTCGTCCGCCTCCCCCATCATCCCCATGATGACGAGGATGATGATCAGGAGGAGGGGGAATAAGGAGAGCGTCATGTACATCTCGCCGAACAGCTCCAGCGTCTCCAGGGTCATCTCGCGCTCCTGTTTCGACGTGCGGAGGTGTTTCTCCTTTTTGTCCTTCAGGAAGCTCTCCATGTCGCCGCCGGAGTTGACGATCGAGAGCATGTCGGCGAGGAACTGCGAGAGCTCGTCGGAGGGGGTCTCCATCGACTGCTGGCGGATCGCGTTCCGGTAGTCGGTGCCGAAGTACTCCGTCTCGTTGACGATGCTCTGGAACTCGCGGGAGACCTCGCCGTAGGTGTCCTCCGCCGTCGCCATCGCGCGCAGGATCTCGAGCTGATTGAGCCCGCCGACGGAGAGCGCGTACATGAACGAGACGGAGTCAGCGAGCAGGAGGTTGATCTCGCGCTTCCGCGACGACGCGCGCGAGTAGGGGACCGCGACGAGGGCGCCGAACCCGAGCGCGAAGCCGATCGACCCGAAGACGAGCCCGCTTATCAGCACCGCGGTCGGCACGACCAGCGACCGCAACAGCTCCTGGATCGCCGGCGTGGGCGCGGGCATCCCGAGCGAAAGCGTGTTCGGGTCGATCAGCCCGAGCGAGAACACGCCGTACCCGATCAGCGTGCCGAGCGCCCAGAGCAGCCCACCGGCGAGCAGCCCGGCGCCGAGCGCTCGGGAGACGTACATTTCGACCTGGTCCGGCATCCGCGCCTCCGCGAGCTTGCGCTCGACGTCGCCGACGAAGTCGCCGTCGGGGTCGAACAGCAGCTCGAAGACGGGGTAGAACAGCTCCGCGAGGACGTCGGCGTCGGCGGAGCCGTCGCCGACCCCCGCGTCGAGGCTCACGCGAGCCACCTCGTCGGGGTCACGGCGCTACCGCTCCTCCGGGGACTCGACCGTGCCGAACCCCCAGTCGTCGATGTCGTCAGCGCTCTCCCCGTCGTCGCTCTCCGCCTCCCCCGCCTCGCCGTCGCTCTCCGCGTCGTCATCGGGCCCTGCCTCGCCGTCTTCCGCGGCCGGGTCCAACACGTCGATCCCCTCCTCGAACGGCTCGTCGAAGTCGATAGCGCCGCTTCCACCGCCCGAATCGGCGCCATTCGAGTCACGGACCCCGGTGCCCGACCCCGATCCATCCGCCGCCTCCGTCCCGTTCGCCGGTTCCTCCGACGACGGGGACCGATCGCTCGACTCGACGCCGGCACCGCCGTCGGCCGTCACCGCCTCCGGCGGCGTTCCGTCGATCGGTGCGCTCTCGGCTTCCGCGGCGATCTGGGGGAGTTCGGGGCCGGCCGCTTCCGGGTGGAGCGCCGCCGCCTCGCGGGCCGCCTCCGCGAGCGTCCCGTGGTCGTCGTCGGGCGTCGCCTCGACGTCGGCGGCGGGCGCGATGTCGAGCAGCGCGTCGGCGACGGAGTCGGGCATCCGTCCCCGGTACTCGGCGAACAGGTCCCCGGCGTCGGCGAGGATCCGCTCTACCTCCGCGCGGCCCGCCTCGTCCGGCTCGGGGCGGGGGATCATCTCCTCCTTGTCGCGGTCGACGTTGATGAGCACGGACTCCATCTCCCGGAGGTCCTCCAGCGAGCGCTCCAGTCCCTCGTTCGCCATCAGCGCGAGCACCGTCTCGGGGTCGTTGATGAACGCCTGGAACGTCGCCGCCACCTGCGCGTAGCTGTTGAGCCCGCGGTCGATGAGGTACGCTAACACGACCCGGCGTTTCCGGAGCTCCTCGTTCAGCGTCTCGCGGCTCCACCCGCGGTCGAACATGATGTCTTCGAGGGTGTTCGAGTCGCCCATCTGGAGGAACTCGTCCGTCTCCGCCTGCCACTGGAACACGTCCTGAACGTTGATCTCGTCGTTCTCGGCGTCGTAGTGGTTGATCTCGGTCAGCGACTTGTTTCGGCGCACCTTCTTTCCCTGCACCCGGGTCGACGTCTGAACGGAGACCAGGTCGAGGGCGGTGAACATCGTCTTCGAGACGTTGATCGGCTCCGTGGTGAACCGCTTGAGCACCTCGCCGACCGTGTCGGCGTGGAAGGTGGTGTACGTGGTGTGGCCGGTCGACATCACCTGGAAGGCGGTCCGGCCCTCCTCACCGCGGATCTCGCCCATCACGATGTAGTCGGGGCGCTGCCGGAGCGCGGCCTCCAGTAAGTCGAACTCGTCGATGTCGCCCTTGTCGTCGTCGGAGAAGGAGGGGCGGGTGACCGAGGCGATCCAGTTGCGCTGGGGGAGTTCGACCTCGCGGGTGTCCTCGATGGAGACGATCTTCGCGTTCGAGGGGATGAACAGCGAGACCGCGTTCAGGCTCGTCGTCTTCCCCGAGGCGGTGCCGCCCGCGAAGATCAGGCTCTTGTGGTTCTCGATCGAAAGCCAGAGGAACGCCATCTCGTCGAGCGAGAACGTCTTCCAGTTGATCAGGTCGATCGGGGTGAAGGGGACCTCGTTGAACTGTCGGATGGTGTAGTTGGTCCCGTGGTCCGACACCTCCCGGCCGAGCGTGAGCTGGGCGCGGGAGCCGTCGGGGAGGGTGGCGTCCACCTGCGGGCGCCGCTTCGAGATCCCCTTCCCGGAGCGCTGCGCGAGCTTCACGACGAAGTCGTCGAGCTCGTCGGTCTCGTGGTAGACGTTGGTGATGATCTGCTCGTAGTCGGAGTGGTAGACGAAGACGGGGGAGTTGTACCCGTCACAGGAGATGTCCTCCACGTTGATGTCGTACTTGATCGGGTCGATCCGCTCGTAGCCGATGAAGTCCCGCTTGAGGTAGTACAGCAGCTTCTCGACCTGGTGCTCCGACAGCGTCTCCGGGTCCTCGGCCAACACCGCGGGCTCGGGCCGGGCGAGGATCTTCGCCGGCGCCGACTCCGCCTCCGATTCCGATTTCGTCGGGGGCACGTAGCCGAGCGACTCCGTGATCCGAGCGGCGATCCCTTCGGTGACGTCGAAGCCGAACCGGTCGACCACGTCGTCGACGAGGTCGTCGATCACCCCGCGGTCGCCGTCCTCGCGCTCGTAGAGGTCGTACCGGTCGAGCAGGGTGAGCGTCTCGTCGACGATAACGTCCTTTCGGAACGCCTCGTCCCCGCCCGCGATCGCCTCGTCGGCGTACTTGATCGAGGTGCGGAGCTTCCCCGTCAGGAACTCGACGAGGTCGGCCTCGATGTCGGTCCGGTACGGCTGGACCGCGTAGTACTTCACCTCGTTCTCCTTCGTCGAGCGGAACACGATGACGAACGCGTACGGCTTGTTCACCCAGTACCGCTCGATCTCTCGGAAGTGGACCTTCTTCGGCATCGGGACCGCCTTCTCGAGGTCGTACCGGTTCGCGAGGGTGGTGTCGCCGTCCGCCGTCGAGAAGAACTCGTCCTCGTCGACGTCGGGGTTCACGTTTACCGTGCGCTCGTCGACCAGATCGGCGAGCTCGGCGGCGGCGCTCCCGCCCGCGCCGAGGAGCTCCTCCGTCCGGTCGGGGTCGAACCCGAGCGCTTCGGTCTTGTCCTCGTGGGTGAACGCCAGCGGCACCTCCTCCCCCTCTTCGTTCACCTCGGTCGGCGGGTTCCCGTCCTCGTCGAGGAAGAACTCGTCGCGGTAGTCGTCCCACGTGTAGTACCCCTTTAAGACCGGCACCGAATAGAGGTCGTACCGCGCCGAGCACAGGTCCCAGAGGACGTCGCCGACGGCCGCGGCCGCCCGGACTCGGTACGCCGTCTCCGACGGGTCGAAGCCGAGGAACTCGCCCGGGTCCACGCCGACGCGAGCCCACTCCTCAGCGGTCGGGGCGCGCCGAGGGACCGATTCCACGTCGTTGCCCGCAGCGACCACGACCCCGGGAACGCCCGCGCCGTCGACCGCGATTCCGGGGCGTTCGTCCGGCTCGGTCGGCCCCTCTCGCTCGTCCGGTCCTTCCGATCCGTCCCCAGCGGCAGAGTCGGGTTCGGTCGGAACGACGGCCTCTTCGCCGTCGGTGTCGTCCTCCTCGCCGTCGCTGTCAGAATCATCCCCGCTTTCGGCATCGCCGTCGTCCCCGTCGCTGTCAGAATCATCCCCGCTGTCGGCATCGCCGTCGTCCCCGTCGCTGTCAGCATCGCCCTCGCTGTCGGCATCGCCGTCGCCGTCGGCTCCGTCGTCCCGCTCGCCGTCACCCTCTCTGTCGGCATCGGCGTCGTCTTCCTCGCCATCGCCCGCCTCGCCGTCTCCGTCGCCCCCCTCCGTCGTTCCGACCGACTCCGCTCTCGGGTCGGGAGGGTTCGCCGCGGTCGAGGTCCCGGCGGGGACGACGGCCGCGCCGCTGAGGACGACTCGGTCGGGGCCGATCACGAGGGCGCCCGCCTCGGGGGTTCCGTGTCCCGGGACGGCGGTGTCGCCGTCGGTCGTGTACGGCTCGTCGACGCCGGCGGCGCGGATGACTCGGTCGACGCCGTCCTCGAAGTGGGCGTCGACGGCGGTCGACGGGACGACCGGCCCCTCGCCGATGTCGGCGTACAGCTCGTCCGCGGCGTCGTCACGGCCGCGGTCGCGGAGGAACGAGCGCCACGAGTACCGTCCCACCGCGACCGGGGGATCGGACGCCGCGGAGTCCGCCGTCTCGTCGGGCGAGAGGGGCGAACGCTCGGCGTCCTCGGTTGCCATGCGTACGGGAACGCCGCAACCGTTGAAAAAGGTGTCTCGCAAAAACCCGCGACTGATAATCCCCGGAGGGGGTGACCGGAGCGGCGGACGAGCCGATCGACTGACGGCGATGGCGCGCGGCCGACCCTCCCTCCGACGGCGCCGCCGGTCACTTCCGACGGCGCGGGCTCGACCCGCGGCGGGAGCGACCCCTCAGGGCCAGAGCCCGCGCGCCTCGTGCGCCTCGGCGATCCGCGACAGGGCGACGATGTAGGCGGCGTCGCGCCACGTCACGTCCCGCGCTTCGAACTCGTCCCGGACGTCTCCCCAGGCGTCGAGCATCTCGGTCTCCAGCTCGTCGTTGACGCGGTCGAGCGACCACGCGCGGCGGTTGATGTCCTGAAGCCACTCGAAGTAGCTCACCGTCACCCCGCCGGCGTTGGCCAGAATGTCCGGGATCACCGGCACGTCGCGCTCGGCGAAGACCTCGCTCGCCGCGCTCGTCGTCGGACCGTTGGCCCCCTCGATAACGATGTCCGCGGCGACGTCGTCGGCGTTGTCGGCCGTCAGCACGTTCCCGATCGCCGCCGGGATCACCACGTCGACGTCGAGCTCCAGCAGGGCGTCGTTCGTCACCGTCCCCGGCGCCTCGTGGGTCATCACCGCTTCCGGCTCCTCGCGGTGGGAGGGGATCGCGCGCGTGTCGAGGCCGTCCGGGTCGTAGACGCCGCCGGTGACGTCGCTCACGGCGACGACGTTCGCCCCCCAGTCGTCGAGCAGCGTGGCGGCGTTCGCCCCGACGCTCCCGAACCCCTGCACCGCGACCGACGTCTCACCGATCGCCTTCCCGTAGTAATCGACGGCCTCGCGGGCGACGATAGCGACGCTCCGGCCCGGCGCCTCGTCGCGGCCCTCGCTCCCGCCGACGACGGGCGGCTTCCCCGTCACCACGCCGGGGATCGTTTCGCCCTCCTGCATGGAGTAGGCGTCCATCAGCCACGCCATCGTCTGCGGGTCCGTGCCCATGTCGGGCGCGGGGATATCCGTCGTGGGACCGATGACGGCCCGGATCTCGTCCGTGAACCGGCGCGTCAGCCGTTCCGTCTCCTCGTCGGTCAGGTCCTTCGGATTCACCGCGATACCGCCTTTCGCACCGCCGAACGGGATGTCCATCACGGCGCACTTCCACGTCATCCACATGCCGAGGCCGACGCACTCCTCGCGCGTCACGTCGGGGTGATACCGGAGCCCGCCCTTATACGGGCCGCGGACGCTGTCGTGTTGCGCTCGATACCCGGTGTACACCGCCACGTCCCCGTCCTCGCGTTCGATCGGGACGGTGACCTCGTGGACCCGCTTAGGGTGTTTGAGCCGTTCGACCACGTTCGGATCGATATCCAGGTGATCGGCGGCGTGCTGAAGCTGTCGGCGCGCCGTCTCCAGCGCCGATTCCGGCTCGTTCGGTTCAGAGTCGTTCGGTTCAGGGTCGTTCGGTTCCGATCGGGTCTCCGCTCGCGGCTCGTCGCCGGCCGTCGTCGATGTCGGACCCATCGTCACTCGAGCGGGGTGTGTCGGTTCCGTATCTCGCCCCCGCAGTCGGGACACTGACCGGGATTGTTCTCGGCGAGCACGACGTGTCCGCAGTCGAAACACTCGTAGGGCGATTCCTCGGCCGATTTCTGGTCGACGTCCCTCATTGGTGGTCGTGAGTTCCGGCGCGTCTGCGCGGGACTCTACAAGGGCATATTGGGGATATAAGGATATATTCAGTAGTTGCTCATCCAACCACGCCTCGAACAGAGTAGTTTATAATTAAACCTTACCGTGGCAGAGCAGGGGGCCGGGATCAGCGATCGACGTGGCCGGCGGCCACCGGCGCGTGGTCGTCGATCAGCGCCGCGAACAGCTTCCGCTGGGCCGTTCGGATGTGCTGGTAGAACGCCTGCGGAGAGATGTCGAGCGAGTTCGCGACGACCTCGCCGGTCGCCTTCCGCGGCGACTCGAAGAACCCGCTGTAGTACGCGGTCTCTAAGACCTCGAGCTGTCTGTCGGTCAGCCTGTCGAGCACCGACGCGTAGAACCCGTGTTCGGACGCCTGTTCGCGCGACTGCTTCGACGAGAGGTCGACGTCGGCGAACCGGTCGCGGACGAGCCGCGTGACGTGTCTGTGTTCGCCCCCGCCGGGAACGTCGATGACCAACTCCGCCCCTTCGGCCGTCGCCGTCGCGCTCCGGAGGACGGCGCCGTGTTCCGCCAGATCCGCGGCGAGGAAGGGCTCGGCCAGTCGGAGTCGCACCACCCCTCCGGCGTCGCCGCCCCGGATCCGCCGAACGGCCTCGACGGCCACGAGCTCCTCGGTCGCGTCGACGACCGCGTCGAGCGGCGCGTCCTCGACGGTGAGGAACACGTCGTTGCCGCTCACGGTCTGTCGAACGCCGCCCTCGTAAGAGACCGTGCAGCCGGCGGTTTCGGCCAGTTGCGAGAGCACGAACGACGGGTCGCGGACCGCGTACTCGACGCGGGTCATCGAGGTCGTGAGCAGCGCGCGCGTGCGCTCGCCGGCGCTGATCGCGGCGGCGATCGTCTCTCCGAGCTCCGCGAGCACGGCCTGTACGGTCTCGTCGAACGCGTCCGGCGCCTCCGCGTACACGGTCAACACGCCGTACGAGAGGTCGTTGTACACCAGCGGGACGCTCAACACCGAGAGCAGATCGCGGGAGATCGCGTCCGAACGCCACGGCGCCGCGCGGATGTCGGCCGCGACGTTCGAGACGTGGGTCACCTCCCCGGTCGCCGCCGTCCGGCCCGCCGGTTCGACGCCCTCGGGAGCGACGGGGAACGTCCGCGCGTCGAGGTAGCCCCGATCGGTCCCCGCCCACGCCCGCGGCGTCACCGCGTCGCCGGCGTCGTCGCGGGCGCCGATCCACGCGAGCCGGAAGCGCCCGTCCGCGGTGAGCCGTTCGCAGACGGTGTGGTCGATCTCCTCGCGGGTCTCGGCCTGCACGATCCCGTGGTCGATCTCGCGGATCGTCTCGTTGATCCGGTCGAGCGCCGAGAGCCGGTCGTTTCGGCGCTGGAGCTCGCGGTCCTGCTCGCGGAGCTGGGACTCCCGGTCGACCCGGTCGAGCGCCGCCTCGGCGGTCGCCGCGAGGAGGTCGGCCAGCTCCCGCCTGACGTCGTCGAAGGCGCCGACGTCGGTCGAGCCGGCGACGAACACGCCGTGGTTCCCGAGGGGGATGTACGCCGCGCTCCGGAGGCCCGTGGCGCGGTCCGTGAGGCGGTCCGAGTCGTGCACGTCGTCGAAGAACAGCGCCTCGTTCTCGACGAAGCTGTGACTCGTGAGGTCGCGACCGTCCGCGTGCACGGCCGGCAGCGGGCCGTGGACGTTCCGCATCGCCTGCGAGCGGGCGGCTGGCCGGAGTCGGGTGTCGTCGGCGTCGAAGAGGTAGACGGCGCCGGCGTCGAGACCGAGCACGTCCGGGGTGTCGTCGACGACGTGACGGGCGATCTCGCGGTGGGTCTCGGCGTAGAGGAAGTCCCGAGCGGTCTCTTGGAGGGTGGCGAGCGCCCGCTCGCGCTGCTTGCGCTTCGTGACGTCCCGGCAGCTGTACAGCAGCGTGCCGTCCTCGATGGACGCCTCGCGGACGTTCACCAACAGCGTGTGCTCGTGGCCGGCCTTGTCCGTGGCCGTGGTCTCGATGTTCTTCAGGACGCCCTCCTCGGCGAGCGCCTCTCGGTCGAAGAGGTCCTCCCCGAGCAGGTCCTCGATGGTTCCCAGCTCGCGGATCTCCTCGGCGGTGTACCCGAAGATGAAGTGAACGTTCGGGCAGACGTAGGTGTACTCCCCGTCCTCGTCGGTTATCAGGACGGTGTCGGTCATGTTGTTGAGCGTGACGCGGTGGAGCTTCTCCGACCGCCGGAGCTCCCGCTCGAGGGCGACTCGGTCGGTGATGTCCGCGCTGTCCACGACGATCGAAGAGAGGTCCCCGCGCTCGTCGGTGACCGGCCGGACGGAGAGCTCCAGAACCCGGTCGTCGGTCGCGTCCCGGACGACGACGGCGTGGGCGAACTCCCCGCCCCGCGCGGCGTCGACGAGCCGGCGGATGTCCTCGCGCGGACGGTCGCCCTCGGACCACCACGGGAGGGTCCAGAACGGGTCGCCGACGACGGCGTCCGCGTCGGCGTCGACCATATCCAGGGCGGCCTGGTTGACGCGCGTGAGCCGCCCGTCCGGGTCGAGCACCCACGTCGCCGACCTGGCGTCTCGGAAGGAGGCGTCGAACTGCCGCGCGCGCTCGCGTCGCGTCACCGACCGGCGGGCCTCCCGGACGGCCCGCTCCGTCCGCCGAATCGCGTCGTCGACCGCGTCCGGCAGCGGGTCGTCGATCGCGAGGTAGTCGGTCACGCCGGCGCCGATCGCCTCGCTGGCGATCGCCTCGCTCCCCGCGGTCGTTCCCAGGACGACCGGCAGCGAGGCCGTCCGGTCGCGTATCCGGCGAGCGAGTTCGACGCCCGTGGTCCCCGGGAGCTCGTAGTCGGTCACCACGCAGTCGACCGCCGACGCTCCGAGGGCGTCCAGCGCCGCCGCCGCCGTCGGGACGACCCGGACGCTCGCGTCGGACCGATCTCGGAGGGCGTCGACGTAGGCGTTCGACCACGCCGTCTCGCCGACCACGACGATATCGGCGGCGTCGAGAACGCCGCGGGATGTGGAACTCATGTGAAACGCGACGGCACCGGCCGCGTACCGGAACGCGACGCGGCGCGTCGATACCGCGGGCTACTCGTCGGACGAGCAAAATCCCTGTTGTTTACTATTCAACCCGGGGCAGTTCGTCGGCCGCCGCGCTCGGCCCGGACCCGGCCGCGGCCGAACGGAGAGCGGGCCTTTAGTTCGTCGGGGTCGAAGCGGACGGTGTGACACGCTCCGACGCCCCCGACGGGCTGCGGTCCCTCGGGCGGCTCCGACGGGCGCCCGTCCGGCGGCGCGTCCGCGAGGCGGTCGCCGAGGAGCTGCTCGGCACCCCCCGGAGCCTCGGCGTCGTGCTCGCGTTCGTCGCGTTCATGCTCGCGGTCGGCGCCGGCTACTACGCCCCGACGGCCGGCGACGTGCCGGTTCCGCTGTGGCCGCTGTACGCGGACTCGGCGGTCGCGGTCGCGCTCGGCGGGGCGGTCCTGCTGACGCTCGTGCCGACGGTGCTTTCCGGCGGGAGCGTGGCCGCCGACGCTCCCGCGTCGCGGCCGCTGGCGTACCTCCACACCCTCGCGTTCGTCTGGCTGGTCACGTTCGGCCTCTGGCCGCTGGTCTCACTGAACCTCGCCTTCTCGCAGTACGTCGCGGCCCCCGACGCGTGGATCTACTACTGGGGCGTGCTCGGCACGCACCTCTGTTTCGTCGGGTTCGCGCTGCTGTTCCCGGCGTTCGGGCGGACGAGCCGCGGGGCGCTCGGACTCGCACTCGCGCTGGCCGTCGGGAACGTCGCGCTCGACTACGGGGTCGGCTACCACCCGCCCCTCCTGTACGAGCCCGGGCCGCTGCTGGCGGGCGCGACGCTCGCGATCGCCGTCTTCTCTGTGTGGCTCGCGTGGCGGTCGTTCCCGCGGCTGGACGAGACTGGGTAAGTGTCACTCGTCGTCGGCTTTCGCGAATTCGCGGGGGGTCCGTCGTTGACATCCTCCCGCGCCTG
>NZ_NHPF01000141.1:0-19683 GCF_002252925.1 Halorubrum sp. Ea8 | reverse complement strand
GAAGCCGCCGCCGACGCCGAGGAACCCGGAGATCAGGCCGACGCCGCCGCCGACTCCGGTGATGGTCCACAGCGACGCCTCGCTCCCGTCCGCGAGCGTCATCATCGGCGGAACGTTGTACGACTTGATCTTCCGGGCGATCTCGGGGACGTCGTCCTCGGTCGCGACGTCGGCCCCGCCCTCGGTTTCCGCCTCCGGCCCGTCTCCCCCCGCGTCCGCCTCGTCGTTCAGCGCGTTCCGCGTGAAGAGGATCCCGATGGCCGCGAGCAAGATGACGTACGCGACGCCGACGACGACGCTCGCGATGCCGAGCACCTCCAGCCCGAACACCAGCCGGCTGCCGAGCTCGATGCCGATCGTGATCCCGACGAACATCAGCGCGCCGAGCCGGTAGTCCACCTGCCCGGCGTCGTGGTGTTTCAACGTCGCGATCACCGCCGTCCCGAACACGAACGCCATCGAGCTCCCGATGGCGACCGGAGCGGAGTATCCCAAGATGAGCAGCGCGGGCGTCACGAGGAACGATCCGCCCATCCCGAAGAACCCGAAGAACACCCCGACCATGAACCCGAAGACGACGAACAGCGCGAAGAGCTCCGCGCTCAGGCCCAGCAGTCCGAGCATCTAAATCCGCTGTATCCGGTTAAATACGGTCGGCGCCAGTTTGTCTTCGAGGATCCCGTAGGCGGCGTACAAAAGCGCCGCCTCGACGAGGACGAGCCCGATCACGACGAGCGCCGCCACGGTCGGGGACGCGCCGGGGAGCAGCTCCGTGCCCGTCATCGGCACTCCCCTCCGCCTCCGGCGTTCGCGCCCGGCGATGGCCTCGGATAGGACTCTGTCATACATCCGTCCGTAGACCGCGTGAGTTGATAATGGTTTTGGGATTAACGTACAATACTATATCCGCATGACGAACGGGACACCTTCTGTAACTTATTGATAAGTTACGCACTCGACGAGCCGGCGCCCTCGGCGGTGGAATCGGCCAGTGATCCCGGCGTTTCGGCAGCGAACCGTCCGCGGACGGGGACGCCCGCCGGAACGGCGGTCCCCGCACGAACGGAGCGGGTCGAGTCTCTCGTGACGGCTGCGCGCTCAGTTAGCAGTGCGCATTGAACGGCTCGGCAGCCGCGACGAGACGGACGGTGTCGAGGCGGGGCGGGCTACTCGCCCGACTCCGTCTCCGCGTACCGGTCCGGCAGATACGGGGTCAGCGCCGCCGGCACCAGCGGGATCACGAGCGCGGCGAGCTCCGCGAGATGCCGGCGGAGGACGGTGTAGACGGCGGCGACGAGCAGGGTCCCGGCCACGATCAGCCGGAGCGGGCCGTCGAGCAGGTAGAGGAGCGGGAGCGACAGCCCGACGGAGAGCGCGAGGTCCTCAGCGGCGCCGTCGTACCTGACGCCGGAGCGCGGCGCGACCCAGCGCTTCCGGTAGTGGTCGTACACCGCGCGGTCGGAGTTCCCCTCCCACGGCCGCAGCTCCAGGCCGCCGCCGTACATGTCCGAGACGCTGTGGAGCCCCGCCCCGAGGAAGAACAGTGCCGCCCCGACCGCGGCCGCCGAGGGGGCCGCTAAGGCGACGACGAGGGCGACGACGGCGGCCGCCGAGTAGTAGACCGGGTAGTGGAGGGTCTTCCGGTGGCCGACGTACATGTCGAGGTCGGGGAACAGGCCGCCCAGGAACCCCGCGACCAGCCCCACGGGCGCCAGTTCCGGCGCCACGCGCACGAGGGGCGCGGCGAGCAGCATCCCGGCCAGCACGTGTGTCGGCAGCATCATCGTGGCGGAACGAAAGCGACAGAACGGTATTAACGTGTCGGCGGACCGGAAGTGGCCACCGGGTCGAGTCGATCGATCCGGGAGAAAGCGCTTAACTACCGTATCTCGAGCGTTTCAGATGTCCCTCCGCTCGAACAGCACCTGCGAGAGGATGAGCAGTCCGACGAACGCGACGAGGAGGATGGCCGAGTCGATGGGCTCGAACGACCCGTCGATCAGGATCGGCGTCGGTTCGTAGTAGTGCGTCGGGCTCAGGTACTGTATCCAGTCGTACGCGTCGGCGCCGCCGACGACGGACTCGACGAGGTACAGGACGAAGACGGTGCCGACGGCGGCCCGCTCGGCGACCGCCGCGCGGTCGACGGCGACCGAGAAGACGAGGCCGACCCCCGCACAGACGAGGAGAAACGGGATCGACAGCAGGTGGGCTAACAGCAGGTGGTCGAGCGGGACCGTCTCGCCGACGGCGACGACGAATAGGTAGATGATCGGGCCGCCGCCGGCGTTGACGGCTATCATCGGGACGAGCAGTCCCGCGAACTTCTCGACGAGCAGCCGCGACCGCGTGACGGGAAACGACAGGAGGAGCTCCATCCGCTCCGTCTCGATGTCGCCCGCGACGGTGCCGCCGGCGGCGTACGCGAAGTACAGCCCCAGGCCGAGCAGCCAGACGAAGTTGAACACCTGCGCGCCGAGGAACCCCTCGATGGTCGACAGGCTCTCGATGCCGAACGCCTCCAGCATCGCCGGGGGCAGGTCCCTGAAGACGTCCTCGTAGTTGACGCCCTCCAGAACGGTGAAGTACCAGACGATGAACCCGGCGTACGCCCCGACGCCGGCCGTGAGGATCGCGGCGCCGCGGAGCCGCCGTCGCCCCTCGTACCGAGCCGTCTCAAACATTCGTCGCTCCCGCCCCGTCGCTTTCGTCCGGCGTCTCCACCCCGTCGCCTCCGTTCGGCGTCTCCACCCCGTCGCCTCCGTTCGGCGTCTCCACCCCGTCGCCTCCGTTCGGCGTCTCCGCCCCGTCGCCTCCGTTCGGCGTCTCCGCCCCGTCGCCTTCGCCTCCCCCGTCCGACGCCTCTCCGGCGTCGTCCCCTCCGTCCGCCGACTCCTCGCTCCCGTAGTAGTGGGCGAACACGTCCTCGATCGGGGGCTCGCCGATCTCCACGTCGCTGACGTCGTGGGTCGCGAGTTCGCCGAGGAGCGCGTTGACGTCGCCGGCGTAGACGAACTGGACGCCTTCGGCGAACCGCTTGGGATCGACGACGCCGTCGAGGCCGGCTATCGCCGCGACCGCCGCGTCGCTCGCGTGCACCCGCACGTGTTTGCCGCTCCGGTGGAGCAGCGCTTCGACGTTCTCGAGCTCGACGAGCCTCCCGGCGCGGAGGATGCCGACGCGGTCGCAGACCCGTCGCACCTCGCTCAACACGTGCGAGGAGAAGAACACGGTCGTGCCGCGGTCGCGCTCGTCCCGGACGAACTCGTTGAACGCCTCCTGTTTGAGCGGGTCGAGCCCGCCGGTGGGCTCGTCCATGATCACGAGGTCCGGGTCGTGCATGAACGCCTGCACCAGTCCGAGCATCCGCTTGTTCCCGGTCGAGTACTCGCGTACCGGTCGGTCGACCGGCGGGGTGAACAGCTCCAGCAACTCCTCGCGGCGGCCGTCGCCCTTCATCTCGCCGTGGTAGTCGAGCACCGCCTCGCCGGTCACCTCCCCGTCGAAGCCGAGGTGAGCGGGGAGGTACCCGATCCGGCGCTTGGCCTCGGTCAGCGCTGCCTCGTCGCGGATGTCGGCGCCGAGCACCCTCGCCGTCCCCGAGGTGGGTTTTAATAGCCCCAGCAGCAGTCGTATCGTCGTCGACTTCCCCGCCCCGTTGGGCCCGAGGAACCCGAACACCTCTCCCCGGTTCACAGTGAACGACACGTCGTCGTTCGCGACCACGCTCCCGAAGTCCTTCGTGAGTCCCTCGACGACGAGCGGGCGGTCGGTCTCACCGGACATAGAACCACCACGCGCCGGTGGCGACGAGGAGCAGGAGGACGGTCAACACGGCGGCCTCGACGGGGACCCCCCCGCCGGACGACTCGACGACCGAGGCGGCGACCGTCGCGGTGTCGCCGGTGACGCGAACCCCGCCGGGGTCGGTGTAGCCGATCTCGACGCTCGCCGGATACCGACTCGGCGGCGCGTCGCCGTCGATCGAGAGGTCGAACGCGACCCGGCCCGTCTCTCCGGGCGCCAGCGACGGGATCACGGTCGTTCGGAACTCGCTCTCTAACGGCTGGTCGACGGCGAGGCGCAGTTCGACGTCGCGCAGTTCGACGTCCCGACGGTTCGTCACGTCGAGGCGCAACACGCCGTCTTCGCCGGCCGCGAATCGCGGGTCGACCGCGGACACCGTCACCGCGTCCCGGCGCTCGGCGACGGGAACGCGTACCGCCTCCCGCGTCGTCCGTTCCGCGTCGGCGGCGCTCCGGTAGCTCGTCGAGAGGACCAACTGCAGCGGCACTGAGTCGGCGTCCGCCGGGATCTCGCCGCGGAACCGGAAGGCGGCGCTCTCGCCGGCCGCGAGGTCGCCGACGGCGTACCGCGGACTGCGGGGGACGAACGCCCCGTCGCCGACCGCGAGGACGACGCTCCGAACGTCGCTCGGCCCGTCGTTGCGGATCGTCCCGCTGACGCTTCCGTTCTCGCCGACGCGGAGCGTGGAGTCGTCGACCGCGACAGAGAAGGACTGCTCAGGCCGCGGTCGGAGCCCGACCGGGATCCCCTCGTGCGCGTCGCGGATGCCGTCGACGTCGGTGTATCGAACGGTGCCGGTGAGGTCGAACGACTCGGCGGCGGCGTCCGCGCGGACGCTCGCCGGGAACCTGACCGTGGCGTTCGCTCCGGGGGCGAGCCGGTCGATCCGCGCGGTGTTCCGGTCCGTCTCGCCGAGCGCGACGTCCGGGCCGTTCGCGGCGAGTTCGACCGAGAGGTCGCGCGCGGGCTCGCCCCCGACGTTGGTCACGTTCACCGCGAGCGTTCCGGAGTCGCCGACCTGGACGTCGGTGTCGACCGTCCGGATCGCGAAGCGGGGCGCGTCGTCGACGGTCACCGATACGGACTCGGTCCGCGTCCGCGTCCGGTCCTGCACGATCCCGCTCCGCGGGGCCGAGAGGAACGTGTGCGAGTACCGGAGCCGCACGTCGAGCGAGTACCGTCCCGGCTCCGCGTCGGCCGGGACCCTCACGGAGACGGGCACCTCCCGGACCGCGCCCTCGGCGATCGACCCGACGGCGAATCGTCCCGTCTCGACGACGAGCGGCGAGCCGTCGTTCCGGACCTCGACCACGACGCCGCGCGCGGTCGTGACCGCGGCCCGTCGGGCGTCCGACCCGGCGTCGACCTCGCCGTCGTTCGCGACCTGCACCGCGAGCTCCGTCGCCGTTCCCGGTGTCACCGTCGAGTCCGGGACGTACACGTCCAACTCGGGTTCGCCGCGGACGAACGGCGGCTCCTCCTGGGCGACGGCGAGTCCGGCGAACGACCCGACGAGGAGCGCGAGGACGGCGACGAGCGCGAGGGCCGGGGCGATCCGTCGGGTCATTCACCTCACCGGCCCGACGGCCGCGGGGCGTCCGTCCGCCGATCGAAGCGAGCCCGAACGGGAGCGCGGGCGGCGTGTCATACGTCCAACTCCTCCCGCCGGTCATATATGTTTACGCGTGTCGACGGACCGCGCCGACGGCGGCCGGTACGGGGCGCTTATCTCGCTGGAACCGAGTGTCTCGGTATGCTCATGACGCCGGGACCGACCGCGGTCCCCGCCCCCGTCCGCGACGCGATGAGCCGCGAGCTGATCAACCCCGACGTGGACCCGGAGTTTCAGCGGATCTACGACCGGCTCACCGACCGGTTGGCGGCGGCGTACGGGCTCGAGCCGAGGGAGGCCGACCGACCCGCGGGGACGGGCGACGGGCCGGCCCGCGACGTCGTCGTCCCCGGCGGGGAGGGGATCCTCGGTCTGGAGGCCGCGATCGCCTCGCTCGTCGAGCCCGGCACCGAGGTCCTCTGCCTGTCGAACGGGCTCTACGGCGACGGCTTCGCCGACTTCGTCGAGTCGTACGGCGGCGAGGCGACGCTGGTCTCGGCCGACTACGACGACCCGCTCCCGCTCGCGGAACTGGAGTCGACCCTCGCCGACGAGGGCACCGACTTCGACGTCGCGACGATGGTCCACTGCGAGACGCCCACGGGGGCGCTCAACGACCTCGGTCCCGCGCTCGACCTGTTGGAGGGGGCCGACGGGGAGGTCCTCACCGTCGTCGACGCGGTCTCCTCGCTCGGCGGGGTGCGGGTGCCGACCGAGCGGATCGACGTCTGTCTGGGGGCCTCCCAGAAGTGCTTCAGCGCGCCGCCGGGGCTCACCACGGCCGCGATCAGCGAGCGCGCGTGGGCCGCGATGGACGAGCGCGACCCGCACTCGCTGTACACGAACTTCCTGCCGTGGCGCGACACCTCCGGGGGGTTCCCGTACACCCACCTGACGACCGAGGTCGTCGCGCTCGACGCGGCGCTCGGGCTGTGGCTGGAGGAGGGCCTCGACGCGGTCCGGGAGCGACACCGCACCGCGGCGGCGCGGTGTCGTGAGCGCGGGGCCGAGTTGGGGGTAGAGCCGTATCCGGGCCCCGAGCGCAGTTCGCCCACGGTGACCGCGTTCGCGGTCCCCGGACGAGCAGCGGAACTGCAGGAGCGCCTTCGCGAGGAGCACGACGTGCTCGTCGCGACGGGACTCGGGGAGTTAGCCGGGGACATCCTGCGCGTCGGCCACATGGGTCACAGCGCTCGGGTCGACCGCGTGGACGAGACGATGGACGCGCTGGCGGACGTGTTGTAACCCCGGACCGACGTCGTCGAGGGGCCGGTGAGCCGGCTCTCGTGGGACCCGCCGGAGGCGAACCGCTCCGACCGGCTCGGGTCTCCACGAGGCGCCGACGGCCCGGTCAGGCCTCCGAGACGTCGATGCGCAGTTCGTACGTCTCCTCGCCGAGCGTGATCGGGTTCCCGGTCTGCCGTATCGAATAGCTCCCCGGAGGGGCGGCGAACTCGTACGTCTCGGACCGGGAGCCTCCGGGGGCGAGCGCGACGCTGATTCCGATGTCGTCCCCGCCGGTTACCCGACGGCCCTCCGTCTCCACGTGCTGACTCTCGACGTACTTTTCAGTCCACAGGATCGCGGCGGGCGCGTCCGGGTCGTAGAGCACTCCGAACGGCTCCGGAGCGCCCGTCACGTACTCGATCTCGCGCTCCGTTTCGTTTCTCGCCGTCAGTTCGACGACCGCCGGGGACCCCTCGCCGATCTCGGAGCGGCGAACGTCGCAACTGAAACCGATGGCTCCGTCGCCGGCCACGCGCGAGAGCGACGCCGTGACCGAACGCCCGTCGCCCGACCCCGGATCCCCGGGCGTGCCGTCCCGACCGACGCTATCCAAACACCCCGAAAGGGGAAGCGCCGACAGTCCGACGACGGAGAGGGCACGTCTCCGCTTCATGGCTCCGACTGGCGTCCAGTTGCGAATAATATTGTCGATGGCACAAACGGTCGTGTGAGACTCCGCTTGCGGGCCGCAGAGACCGGCCGTCTCAGACGGGAGCCCGCCCGGCGAACGGGAGTTCGGCAGAGCCGGCGAGCCGTCCGCGAGTATCGACGACGTGACGGCGGTGAGCACCGTCTCGGGACCCTCAGATCTGCCATTTATAACTCACCGGCTCCGTTGAAATCCTCACTCCGTGATCGGTCACAGTGGCCGTGCTGAATACAGCGCGCATATTCACGGTCGGCGGAGTCAGTTGTACAGTCGGTTTCGTTCTGGTAGGGCTAGCGTTTAGATGCCCAGCGTCCGAATACTACGTATGCACTGGCGCAGACGGCGCGACTTGGAAGGCGGGAAGGAATTGGGGGTCTGGTTGCTCCTCGACGACGGAACCGTCGAGAAAGAACTGTACGTCGAGTCTCACGAGTACCGAGGCGGCGATTTTGACGTATACACTGCATCTCCCGACGGCGAGTGGGAGCACAACGGTACTTTCGACACGGCTGACGACGCGTTCGACGCGGCTCTCGCACAGATCGAGGAGAGTCAGTTCCCTCTCGAAGGTACGTGAACGGCCACTTCTATTCCGCGGACTTGATCCTAACCGGCGGTGTACACACCCTCTGTATCCAACACGGAGCTTCTATCGACTACAGCTGAGTTCTACAGAGCCAGATCGTCGTCTCCGTTGCCGGTCGTCCGGTCGTTGCCCGCGGTTCCGCCTCCGGAACGCCCTTGCCCGCGCCCGGACCAATTGGGAGTGAACATGAATCACCGCACGCTCGGGGACGTCGGCGCGGTCAGCGAGGTCGGCTACGGCTCGTGGCAGATCGGGAGCGACTGGGGCGACGTGAGCGAGTCCGAGGCCGTGGCGGCCGTCGAGACCGCCCGCGACGCCGGGATCGACTTCTTCGACACCGCCGACGTGTACGGCGACGGGCGCTCGGAGCAGATCCTCGGCGAGGTCCTCGAAGACGACATCGCGCGCGGCGACGTGACGGTCGCGACGAAGGCCGGCCGACGGCTCGACCCCCACGTCGCCGACGGGTACACCGAGGCGAACCTCCGTCGGTTCGTGAATCGCTCGCGCGAGAACCTCGGGATCGAGACGCTGGACCTGGTCCAACTTCACTGCCCGCCGACCGACGTCTACTACCGACCGGAGACGTTCGAGGCTCTCGCGACGCTCGCTGACGAGGGGCGGATAGCGGAGTACGGCGTCAGCGTCGAGCGCGTCGAGGAGGGGCTCAAGGCGGTCGAGTACCCCGGCGTCGAGTCGGTCCAGATCATCTTCAACCCCTTCCGCCAGCGCCCGGCCGACCTGTTCCTCGACCGGGCCGCCGAGCGCGACGTGGGCGTGATCTGTCGGGTCCCGCTCGCCTCCGGCCTGCTGACCGGCGCGCTCTCGCGGGACGACGTGTTCCCGGAGAACGACCACCGCAACTACAACCGCGACGGCGACGCCTTCGACGTCGGCGAGACGTTCGCCGGCGTCCCCTACGAGGCCGGACTGGACGCGGCCGACGCGCTCGCGGCCCGCGCCGACGCGGTCGCCGCCGACCCGACCGACGCGACCGGCGACGGCCTCTCGCTCGCGCAGTTCTCGCTCCGGTGGATCCTCGATCACGACGCCGTCTCGACCGTGATCCCGGGGTCGACGACGCCCGAGCACGTCCGCGCGAACGCGGCCGTCAGCGACGCTCCGCCCCTCGGCGAGGCCGCCCATGAGACGGTCCGCGAGGCGTACGACGAGCGCGTCCGCGAGCACGTCCACCACCGCTGGTAGCGAAGGGGGTCGGCGACGGAACGAGTCGCTTTTCTCCCGAGACGAGACAGGACGGATGGAACCGATCCGTGGTCGACGGAGCCAGCGCCGAAACCGACGGCAGCCCCCCAGACGAGTCCGCGAGCGGTAGCGACGTCCCGGGCGACGACGCCCCGAGCGACGGCGATACCGATTCGATCCCCGACGACGAGCGCGAGGCGCTCGTGACCATCGCTCACGGCGCCGTGGTCACGTCCGGCGGCGTCTCCGGGCAGCGAGCGCTGACGGCGGCGACCGAGTTCGTCCTCGCGCGGGGGCTCGGCCCGACGGCGTACGGCGTCTACGCGCTGGCGTGGCGGATCGCCCAGCTCCTGTCTCGGCTCGTCACCTTCGGGAGCGTGCCGGCGCTACAGCGGTACCTCCCAGAGTACGCGGACGACCCGCGACGCCGGGGCGTCGTCGCAGGGCTCGCGTACGCGACGACGCTCGGCTTCGGCGCCGCCATCGCCGCGGGCGTCTGGCTGGCCGCGCCGCGGATCAACGACCTCACTGTCGGAGAAGCGGCCTTCCCGGGCGCGATGCGGGCGTTCGGCTTCCTCGTCGGGTTCCTCGGCGTCGTCATGGTCGCGTCGGGGATCTTCCGCGCCGTCGGCTCGGCGCGCGGCGAGATCGCCTTCAACAAGCTGCTCCGCCCGGGAGTCCGCCTCGTCGCCGCGGTCGCGGCGCTGGCGCTGGGCTACTCGATCGGGGGCGTCGCCGTCGGCATCGTCGCCGCGACCGCGCTGCTCGCGGCGGTCGCCGTTCCGCTCGCCGCGCGGGTGACCGGAGTCGTCCCGTCGCTGCGGGGCGCCCGGCTGGAGGCGCGGCGCTTCTACGACCACGCGGCGCCGGTCGCGATGAGCAGCCTCGGGAAGGTGTTCCAGAACCGCGTCGACGTGCTGCTCGTGGGGGCGCTCCTGACCGCAACGGCCGCGGGGGTGTACAACGTCGTGCTCGTGCTGATCGCGATCGCGTGGATCCCGCTCATGTCCTTTAACCAGCTCCTCCCGCCCGTCGCCTCGGAGCTGTACGGGAACGGCCGGACGGCGACGCTGAACGCGGTGTACGCCTCGGTGACTCGGCAGATCGTCACGGCGGTCGTCCCGATACTCGCCGTCCTCGCGGTGTACGGCCGGGAGCTGCTCGGGCTGTTCGGCGACCCGTACGTCGCGGGGTACGTCCCCCTCGTCGTCTACCTCGGCGGGGTGTTCGTCGGCAGCGCCGTCGGCGCGACCGGCTGGCTCCTCATGATGACCGACCACCAGTACGCCCGGATGGCGCTCGACTGGCTGCTCGCGGTCCTCAACGTCGCGTTGACCTACGCGTTCGTCGTGCGCTTCGGGCTCGTCGGCGCCGCGCTCGGCACGTCGCTCGCCATCGCCGCCCAGAACGGGATCCAAGTGCTACTGCTCCGCCGGTTCGAGGGGCTGTGGCCGTTCGACCGGACGTTCCTCACGCCGCTGGCGGCCGGGGGCGTGGCCATCCTCGCGATGCGGGCGGTCCGCGCGGCCGTCCCCGGTCGAGCCGCGGTCGTCGTCGGCGCCGCGATCGGTCTCGCGGCGTACGCGGCGACGCTACGCACCCTCGGCGTCGACCCCCGGGACCGGCTCGTCGCCCGTCGCTTGGCGGAGCGGTACCGGACGGCGCTCCGCCGCCGGTTCCGTCGCTAAGCCGTCGTCGATGGGTCGCGGCCGCGCCGCGCGAGCGAACGGCCACCCTTTATTATTCGACCGGCGCGTACCGTGTTCCATGGAAACGATCGAGCGCGGGTCGGCCGGCTCGGCTCGCGTCGCGATCGTCGGCGGGATCCACGGCGACGAGCCCGCCGGCGAGCGGATCGTCAGACGGCTCGCCGACGAGCTCGACGAGACGGGCACGGGGAGCGGACGCGTCCGACTGATAATCGCAAACGAGCGGGCGCTGGCGGCCGGAACGCGGTACACGGAGGCCGACCTCAACCGGGTCTTCCCGGGCGACCCCGACAGCGACGAGTACGAGCGGGCGCTCGCGCCGCGGCTCGCGGCCGAGCTGGAGGGGATGGACGCGGTGCTCGCGCTCCACACCTCGCACAGCGCGCCGCCCCCGTTCGCGATCTACAGCGACCCGACCGAGTCGGTGCGCCGGAGCGTGACCGGGATGCCCGTGGAGTACGTCGTCGACTCCGGCGAGCTGCGGTCGACGACGCTCGACTCCGTCGTCCCCCACACCGTCTCGATCGAGGTCGGCAGACAGGGGAGCGAGGAGGCGGTCGAGTTCGGCTACGAGGCCTGTCTCGCCTTCCTCCGGGCGCACGGCGTGCTCGACGACGAGCCGCCCACGTTCACCGAGACGACGGTCGTCGCGGGCGACGAGGAGGTGCCGAAGGGCGGCGGCGAGCCGCACGTCCACTTCGGGAACTTCGAGGAGATTCCGCGCGGCGCGGTGTTCGCCGAGGACGACGTGTACACCCACCGCGTCGACGAGGAGGGAGTCGTCCCGATCCTCGCGAGCGAACGCGGGTACGAGGATATATTCGGGATCTACGGCCGCGTGCAGGGCGTCATGCAGCCGCCGGACGAGCCCGCCGACGGGACGACGGCGCAGGGGACGTCGGCGGAGGAGTTCGTGGAGGAGGAGTCGGGGCGCGAGGGGTCGACGGAAGGAACGGCGGAGTAGCCCGAACTCACTTCGCGGTCGGCGTGACGTCGCCGACGGCGTCCATCACCTGCATCGCGGCGCTGGCGGCCAGCCCGCGGGCGACCTCGTCGGTGTCGGCGTCGGCGATCCCGGCCTCCAGCTCGTCCGGATCCGGCGTGAACCCCGCCGAGACGGGATGTCCGGCCGGCGGGTTGACCGCGACGGTCGCCTGCGGCCCGTTGGCGCCGACCGACAGCTCCGAGCCGACGGCGTAGCTGTTCGGGAGATACGATTCGGTTCGAGAGACGATTCCGGCGACCGCGCGCCGGAGGCGCCGTTCCTGGTCGGGGGAGAGGTTGACGGCCGCGGGCTCGCCCGCGTTCGTCACGCCCGGTGCCCCGGCGTACGGGTTGTTGCCGTTCATCGAAGACACACTGGGTACGCGGAGCCGGTTAAAAAAGGCGTCGGCGCCCGAACCCCGTCAGGGACGGAGGACGCGCCACGCGACGCTCGGTCGCAGCAGCGACGTCGGCTCTCGTTCTAAGCGGAACACGCGGTAGAACGCATCGGTGAGACGGCCGTCCGCGTGGGCCTTCCGAACGAGCCGGTCGACGTACCTGTTGAACAGGTCCGTCCCCGCCGGCTTCGGTCCCGTCGTCTCGGGAAACCGGAAGTCGCCGCCGACCGCGACGTTCCAGACGGCGTCGACGACGTCGGCCGCCTCGTCGAAGAACCGCGGGGCGAGGTCGTCGAGTCCGGTACCGAGCGCGTGGTGGAGCAACAGCGCGTCTAGCGCCGCGACGGACATCCCCTGTCCGTAGATGGGATTGAAGCTGGCGACGGCGTCGCCCGTGACGACCAGTCCGTCGGGGAACGCGTCCAGCCGCTCGTACCGGCGCCGAACGCTCGACGGGAACGGATAGCGGTGGATCTCGTCGGCGGTCCACTCGCGCTCGCGGACCAGCTCGCCGAGCTCGTCGACCGGAAGGCTCTCCGCGAACGCGATCAGTCCCTCCCGATCCCCGGGGGTGTCGTCGCCGTGGACGCCCTGGACGATCACCTCCCATTCGCCGTCCTCGACCGGAATCGCCGCGCCGCCGCGGGTCCGGGGTGGGTCCGGCGGGACGAAGATCGAATGACGGACGTCACGGGGACGGTCGACCCGGACCGTGGAATAGGTCACGTCGATCTCGACGGACTCCTCCGGCGGGGCCTCGTACCCGTGCGCCGAGAGCCACGCCGGAGTCCTGCTCGTTCGACCGGTGGCGTCGACGACGAGGTCGGCGTCTAGCGACGTCTCTGCTCCCCGTTCACCTCGGTAGCTGACGCCGGTCACTCGCCCCTCGCCGTCGGTGTCGTAGCCGACGAAGTTGCGGTTCCCCCGGAGGGCGATCCCGGGTCGCTCGGCGACCGCCTCGCGAACGACGTGTTCGAACAGCGCCCGACTCGCGCAGTACATCGGTAGTCGGTCGGGACCGTCGGCGAAGAAGTCGCCGGCCTCGTAGTAGCGCATCTCGGTCGCGGCGTCGATCATCAGTCCGCCGGCGATCAAGAGGCGCTCGCCGAACCCCGGAAACAGGTCTTCGAGGGTCGCGCGGCCCGCCTCCAGCATGGCGTGCGGATGGCTCGTCTGCGGTGCGCCGTCGCGCGTCTCCGGCCCGTCGGGGAACTCGTCGCGTTCGAGCACTGTCACCGCCGTGAAGGCGTCGTCGAGCACGCGGGCGGCACACAGTCCGGCCATGCTCCCGCCGACCACGACCGCCCGGTCCCCGAGGTCCGACAGCCGGTCGGGATCGTATCGGTCGACGTTATTTAGTACCATGTTATTAGATGACATGGTAGCCGCTACCGCGTGATTAAATTTTGGAGAGCGGCCGGCGTACGTGGACTACAGGATCGGCTCCGACCGGCCGTACGCGGCGATCACGACCGCGGTCGTGTACCGCTCCGGCGCCGAGGCCGCCGTCTCGACGCGGACCTCGCGGTCGGGCAGATCCCAGTCGCGAAGCTCCGCGCCGGCGTCTAACCCGGTCTCGATCCGCTCGCGCACGTCCTCGGCGTCCTCGCCGGTCACCTCGTAGAAGAGGCCCGGGCCGGGGCCGGTCGCCCAGCCGAGTCCGGCGACCACGTCCGGGCGGCGTCGAGGGGCGCGCTTCGACTCGGCGTCCTCCGCGCCGGCGCGGCCACCCTCTCGGAAGTCTACCTCGTCGTCCGGGCCGACGGTGCGACGCGCCTCGACCACGGTGAGCCGGTTGCCGGCGGAGCCGAGGTCGGGCGCCTCCGCGACCGCCTCGACGGTCGCCTCCGCGGGGACCACGGAGGAGACCGCAACGAGGTTGTAGTTGTGGAGGTTCGCGTCCGCGAGCGCCGCGTCGTAGGAGGCCATCGCCGTGTCGTCGACGCCGACGCCGCCGGCGACGTGGATGATGTTCATTACGATCGGATCGACGGTCACCGCGCTAAGGAGTTACGAACCGACCACAGCCGATGTCAAAACGCGGGCCGCTGGCCTCATCGTTCTCGCCGCAGAACTAGTACTGGTAGTTGATGACCTGCTCTTCGGTCTGCTCCGCGTCCTGGAGCTTCTCGCGGGCCGACTCGAAGTCTGCCTGCGTGACTTCGGTGCGACCGTCGCGGATCGCGAACATGCCGGCCTCGGTCGCCAGCGAGGCGATGTCGGCCCCGCTGTACCCCTCCAGATCCGCGGCGACCTCGGAGACGTCCGTCCCCTCGGCGACGTTCATGTGCTGCGTGTGGATCTCGAGGATGCGCGCGCGGCCCTCGGCGTCGGGCTCGGGCACCTCGATGAGGCGGTCGAACCGGCCCGGACGCAGGATCGCCTCGTCGAGCATGTCGAAGCGGTTGGTCGCGGCCATGATCCGCACCTCGCCGCGGTCGTCGAAGCCGTCCATCTCGGAGAGCAGCTGCATCATCGTCCGCTGGACCTCGGCGTCGCCGGAGGTCTTCGAGTCCGTCCGCTTGGCGGCGACGGCGTCGATCTCGTCGATGAAGATGACGGCGGGCTCGCGCTCGGACGCCAGCTCGAACAGGTCGCGGACGAGCCGCGCGCCCTCGCCGATGAACTTCCGGACCAGCTCGGAGCCGGCCATCTTGATGAACGTCGCGTCGGACTCGTTCGCGACGGCCTTCGCGAGCATCGTCTTCCCCGTGCCCGGCGGGCCGTGGAGCAGGACGCCGCTCGGGGGCTCGACGCCGACGGCCTCGAACTGCTCGGGGTTCTCCAGCGGGTCTTCGACGGCCTCGCGGACCTCCCGGATCTGATCGTCGATCCCGCCGATGTCGGCGTACTCGACGTCCGGCGACTCGGTGACC
This sequence comes from Halorubrum sp. Ea8, assembly GCF_002252925.1. Taxonomy (NCBI): domain Archaea; kingdom Methanobacteriati; phylum Methanobacteriota; class Halobacteria; order Halobacteriales; family Haloferacaceae; genus Halorubrum; species Halorubrum sp. Ea8. Next base: position 4,569 of record NZ_NHPF01000141.1, on the reverse strand, counting down.
TCCATCGCCTGGGCGCGGGAGTCGGTTTCGTCGTCGAGCACCTGCTGGACCGCGAAGGAGTCGTTGATCGCGACGCGGTCGCCGGCGCGGAGGTCCTCGTCGAGTCGGGTCGCCGCCTGCGTCAGCACCTCCTGGTTGTTGCCGTGCTGTTTGATGACGACGCCGTCGTCCGTGATCTCTTCGACCGACGCGATGTACAGCGAGGAGGTTTTCAGCACCTCGTTCTCGCGTTTCAGCTCGTCGACGTCGGTCTTCAGTTCGCCGCGGCGGCCCTGCGCGTCGTCGAGCCGCTGCTCCAGTTCTTCGTTCACCTGCAGGATCCGCCGGTAGTGCTGGCGGATCGCTTCGAGCCGCTCCGTCTCGCTCATCTCCGGATCGAGCTCGAGACGGGGGCGGTCGGGCAGTGAGGGGCTATGAGACATTCGTTGTGTCCCGATACGGAGCGCGCATAAATGTGCCTTTGGGTCACGGTGGTTCCCCGTTCCGACCGCGCGGCGCAACCCTCTATCCCGCACCGGACCGGCGACCGCGCCGCCGTCGAGCCGGATATCAGGATCGATAATTGTGGGTCAACGTTTTAACATACCGCGTTCGTAGGCGGCATCATGAGCGCAAGAACGGTCGTCGACCGCGCCGCGCCGGCGTCTCCGACAGGCGATACTCGGGGCGAGGTCCACCGACCATGAGCGACGAGACACCGGCGACGGTCCTCGCGGTCGACGACGAGCCCGACCTCGCCGAGCTGTACCGGGTGTACCTCGACTCGGCGTACGACGTCCGGGTCGCGACCGGCGGCGAGGCGGCGCTGGAGCAGATGGACGAGTCGGTCGACGTCGTCCTCCTCGACCGGCGGATGCCCGACATGACCGGCCACGAGGTGCTCTCGTCCATGCGCGAGGCCGGTCACGACGCCCGCGTCGCGATGCTGACCGCGGTCGAGCCCGACGTCGACATCGTCGACATGCCGTTCGACGACTACAAGACGAAACCGGTGACGAAAGAGGACCTGCTGACGCTCGTAGAGGTGCTGCTCTACCGCGCGGAGTTCGACGAGCACAGCCAGGAGTTCTTCGCGCTGGCCTCGAAGAAGGCCGCGCTGGAGGCCGCCGGCACGACGGGGACCGACGAGTACGAGGAGCTCATCGAGCGGATGGAGTCGATCCGCGACCGCGTCGACGACACGCTCGACCACCTCTCCGCGCGCGACGCGTTCGTCGAGGTCCCGAGCAGCGTCACGTAGCCCGGCGGCGACCGCCGTTACTCGATCTCCAGTTCCCCGTCGGCGCCGCCGCTCTCGCCGTCCTCGTCCCACTCCAACTCGAACTCGACGCTCAGCTCTCCGGGACCGTCGGCGGGCCCCTCGCGCTCCACTTTCACCTCGAACGTCGGCCGGGCCGGGGGGTCCATCGTCACCGACTCGTCGCCGCGGGTGAACGTGATCCCGCTCCCTGACTCCAGCGACTCGACGACGGTCCGGAGATACGCGGCGATCTCCTCGCGGCTCCGTCGGCTCTCCGACTCGAAGAGTACTTTTTCACTCATAGGCGAGCGTACGCGTCCCCGGGACATAAATACCGCCGCGGCCCGGTTCCGGCGCGTCGAACACCGCCGCGGCCCGGTTCCGGCGCGTTCCCCCGGCCGTTTTGTGGCGCCCCGTCGAAATCATCTCTCGTGTCCGTCCTCGACTGGCTCCGCACGGTCGTCGCCGTCGCCGTCTACTGGACGGCGATCGCGCTCGGCGGGAGCGTCCTGCTCCCCGACCCGACGAGGCCGCTGGTCGCGATTCCGGTCATCGGCGGCGCCGTCGTCGTCGCGCACGCGGTTCGCGCCGACCGGCTCGTCGAGCTCGGGTACGCCGTCGGGACGCTGTGGATCGCCGTGCTGGTGCTGTCGGTCGGAACCGGCGTCGTCGACGTCGTCGCGGCGCCCGAGGGGGAGATCGCGCCGCTCGCGGACTTCCCGGCGATCGCCGCGGTCGGCACGGTCGGCCTGTTCGGTATCCTCGTCGCCGCGTACGCGGCGTTCGTCAGCCGGAGCACGGCGCGCGACGCCGCCGCGTCGGAGTGAGCGTCGCGGTCGGCGCGACCGCCGATCCGGTCACGGCCGTGCTCGGGAGAGCCGGTCCCGGCCGTGCTCGGGCGCTCCGCTCCCCGACCGCTCTCAGAACCCGTCTTCGAACACGAACGTCCCGTCCCGCTGGACGACCTCGCCGTCGACCTCGATGACGGAGTCCTCGCTCATGTCGACGATCATGTCGACGTGCTCGGCGGACTCGTTGATCGCGTTCTCCTCGCCCACCGTCTCCGGGTACGCGGAACCGACCGCCATGTGGACCGTGTCGCCCATCTTCTCGTCGAACAGCATGTTGTAGGTGAACCGGTCGATCTGGCGGTTCATCCCGATACCCAGCTCGCCGAGCCGCCGCGAGCCCTCGTCGGTGTCGAGGATCCCCGTCAGCAGGTCCTCGTTGCGCTCGGCCGAGTGCGAGACGACCTTCCCGTCCTCGAACCGGAGCCTGACCCCGTCGATCTCGCGCCCGTAGCGGTACAGCGGGAGGTCGAAGTGGACCTCGCCGTCGACGCCGTCGCGGACCGGCGCCGTGAACACCTCGCCGCCGGGCAGGTTCGCCTCGCCGTAGTCGTTGAGCGTCGAGTTGCCCGAGACGTCGAGCGTGAGGTCCGTCTCCTCGCCCGAGCGGATCCGGACCTCGTCGGCGTCGTCGAGGATAGCGACCATCTCCTCTTGGAACGCGCGCTGCTCCTCCCAGTCGAGCGAGACGGCGTCCCAGACGAAGTCCTCGTACGCCTCGGTGCTCATCCCGGCGAGCTGGGCGTGGCTCGCGGTCGGGAACTGCGTGAGACACCACGTCTTCGAGAGGCGCGTGCGCTTGACGTCCTCCATCGCGCGGTTGTAGGCGGCGTTCGCCTCGGGGTCGACGTCGGCGTCCTCCGTCGCGTTCGCCCCGCCGCGCGCGATGACGAAGACGTCCGCCTCCTGATAGAGCGCGAGCCGGTGGTCCGGTTCGGTGAAATCCTCCGAGGAGCGCTTGAACGCGCGCTGAGCGCGCTTCGAGTAGTTGAGGTACACCGGGTTGGCCCCGCGGTCCCCGCAGATCTCGTGGAGGGCGACCGCCAGGTCCTCGGCCTCGGCGGGCAGCTGAATGACGACGTCGTCGCCCGACTCGATGCCGGTCGAGTGGTCGGCGATGATCTCGGCGTGTTCGCGGATGCGTGCGTCCATACGACCACCTCTCGCCGCGGGGGATTACCGGTTTTGGAAGCGGCCGGCGGTTCCGCGGCGCGGCCACGTCCGCGGGTCCGCGGCGCCGCTACTCGGTCGCGGTCCCGCGGGGCGCGAGCGCGTCGGCCAGCGCCTCGGTGTCGGGGACGGTGATGTCCGGCCGGTGTGTCCACCCCCCGTACGGGTTCTCGTGCCTGTTGAGGAACGCGCCGCGCATGCCGACCGCCTTCGCGCCGACGAGGTCGAACGTGTGCGCGGTCACGAAGGCGACCTCGTGGGGCGCGACATCGAGCGCCTCGCAGGTCAGGTCGTACGACGCCCGGTGGGGCTTGTAGGCGCCCGCCTCGGCGACCGACACGACGCCGTCCAGCTCGGTCTCGAAGTTGGGCCGGACCGCCTCGAGCATGTCGGGGTCGCCGTTCGAGAGGCCGACCAGTTCGTACTCCTCGCTCAGCCGGTCTAACGCGGCGTCGACGTCCGGATACGGCTCGAGCGTCTTCCACTGCCGGATGACGGCGCGGACCGCCTCGTCTGGGACGTCGAGGCCGATCTGTTCGAGCCGATACGCGAGCGCGCGTCGGCTGATCTCCTTGAACGGTGTGTGGGGTCCCGGGATCAGCGAGTCGATCATCGAGTCCCGGAAGTGCATGGCGAGATACCGCCGGAGCAGGACCTCGGGGTCGTAGTCGCTCCCGTGATCGTCGAGCAGGGCCTGCAGCGCGGGGACGAGGGTCGCTTCGCGGTCGAGCAGCGTGTCCCACAGGTCGAACGCGAGCACCTTCGTCTCCTCCCGGAGCGTCTCCGCGGCGATTTCAGACATATGACGGCTGTCACACCGACGGTATGCGTTATCAAACTACGGTTCGCGGAACGGTCGCGTACCGTCCCGGGACCGCTCACCCCGTCAGCACCCACGCGCCGATCAGGAGCAGGATCCCGCCCGCGACCCGGTCCAGCCAGCGGCCGGTCCGCTCGGACCGGAGCACGTCCGCGGCGCCGTCGGCGACGACCGCCACGCCGCCGAGGTAGAGAGCCGTGAGCGCGGCGTACGTGGCGCCGAGGACCGCGATCGACGTGCCGCCGTCCCCCCCGGCGCCGCCCGCCGCGAACCCGGGAAGGAACGCGAGGAAGAACAGCGCGACCTGCGGGTTGAGGGCGTTGACGAGGAACCCCTCCCGCACGCCGCCCCCCGCCGGCGACGGCCGGTCGCTCTCGGCCGACCGCAGGGCGTCGACGCCGAGGTAGAGGAGGAAGACCCCGCCGACGAGTTGGACGGCCCGTTCGGCGCCCGGAACGGCCCGATAGATCGCCGCGACGCCGACCGCGACG
>NZ_NHPF01000043.1:0-26454 GCF_002252925.1 Halorubrum sp. Ea8 | reverse complement strand
GCCGCGACGACCCGCCAGTCGAACGCCAGGAGGAGCAGCGCGGTCGCCAGCGGCCCGAGGGCGATGCCGAGGTTGCCGCCGATCCCGTGGTAGCCGAGCGCGGTCCCGCGGCGGTCGACCGACTTGGAGATCAGCGACAGCCCCGCGGGGTGGTAGACGCTCGCGGTGACGCCCCACACGGCGATGGCGAGCGCGAGCGCGAGCAGGTTCGGGGCGACGCTCACGAGCAGGAACGAGGCGGCCATCCCGCCGAGACACGCGAGGATGAGCGACTTGGAGCCGAACCGGTCGACGAGGATGCCGCCGGGGAGCGCGCCGACGCCGAACAGCCCGTAGCCGACCGTGGAGACGAGGCCGAGCGTGGCCGCGGTCGTCGAGAACTCCGCGATCCACACCGTCAGCAGGATCGGGATCGAGAGCTCGTAGGTGTGGACAAGCCCGTGCGAGCCGGCGGTGAAGGCGACGATCCGTCGCTCGGCGCGGTCCATCGGCCGCCCGTTCTCCGTCGGCGGGGATAGCTTCGAGGGTAGCCGCCGGGGTTGCCGCGAGCGCCGGAGTTGCCGCGAGCGCCGGGCGACCGGGTCACTCCAGGTCCTCCGGCTGGGTGCCGACCCCCGCCGGCCACCCCGTCGGCCGCGCCGCGCTCGGCTGCGCGTGCGAGCGTTTCAGGACCATCGGCGTGCGCTCCAAGGAGAGCACGAGTTCGTCGTTCTGGTTGTACGCGCGCAGCTCGGTGGTGACGATGCCGACGTGATCGCGCGAGTCGGACTCGCGCTTGTCGAGCACCTCCGACTCCGCGAACAGCGTGTCGCCGTGGAAGACGGGCGCGTGGTGGCGGATCTCGTCGTAGCCGAGGTTCGCCGTGGCGTTGGCGCTCACGTCGATGACGCTCATCCCGACCGCCAGCGCGATGACGAAGGTGCCGTCGACGAGGCGCTCGCCGAACTCCGTCTCGGCGGCGTACGCCTCGTTGAAATGCATCGGGTTGAGATTCATCGAGAGGTTGGTGAACCAGACGTTGTCCGTCTCGGTCACCGTCCGCCCGTACGGGTGCTTGTACACGTCGCCGACCGCGAAGTCCTCGTAGTACCGCCCCTCCCAGCCGGCGACGAGCCGGCGATCGGTGCCGCCGTCGGTCGCGGCGTCGGCGTCCGAACCGCCGCGCTCGCCGCTCGCGTCCGATTCCCCCCGGTCGTGCGCATCGCCGTTGCGAACCATACCGAGCACCGACGGCGACGACCGACAAAAATGGGACGCGTCCGCCGGACTCGTCGACCGCGCGCTACGCGAAGTTGAACGACGTGTACAGCAGCAGCCCGACGGAGACGACGGTGACCAGCACCAGCCAGCCGATCATGATCGCACCCATCTGGCGATGCGAGAGGTTCTTTCCCTCGAGTATCTCTGAGACGCCCATATCCGGACCGATTCGCCGAGAGTATTTAATCGCTTTCAACAAAACGGGACCGACGGCGGCCGGCGCTACTCCACGTCGAGTTCCCGCGCGGCGTCGGCCGAGACGGTGACCCCGGCGTCGGACGCGGTGACGCGCCCGTCGAGCACGGCCGCGAGCAGGTCCCGCAGGTCCGCGACGAAGGAGCCCGGCCGGTCGACCTGAATCCGGGTCGTCGACTTGCCCGCGTAGTTCAGCCCGCGGTGGCGGACGTAGGTCCGCGCGAACGACCGTCGGACCGGGCGCGGCACGTCCCACACGACCGACGGGAGCCGGTCGAGCGACGTCTTCGCGCCGGTCGGCACGCCCGTCGTGACGAGGCATCGACCGAGGACCGTCCCGTCGCGGGTGGGGACGACCTCGGTCGCGCGGCCGGCGGCGTCGGCGTTCCGGCGCGTCGTCTCGACGCCGACGCGCTCGAAGGCGCGGCGGATCTCCGCGGCGTCGACCCGCTCGCCCGGCGTCACCGCGGGGACGTAGCTCTCGGCGGAGACGCTCCCGCCCGCGAGGACGTGCGCGATCAGCGCGACGAGCGCGGACCGGGTCGGGGACCGTGCCTTCGAGCCACCCTCTGACGCGCTCGTTCGGGAGGTCGAGGGCGTTGCCGACGCGCACCCGGCCGGCGCTCGGGTGCTCGGCGGCGTACTCGCGCACGCGGCGGTAGTCGAGGACCTTCTCCCACGGGTCCGGATAGACGCGATCGCTGTACGTTCGGGCGGGGGACCGGGCCGTGGGTTCCATACGGATCGCTTACAGGTCAACGTAGTTGACCGTGTGGAGCTAATTTTCGCCTCTGATATTTATGCCAGTAAGTACATAAGGGGGTACGGTTAATCGAAGAGTAACCAGCAACCGATCGGAACGGAACGGCCGTTTCATCGGTGGACCGCTGGGTTCAAACTATGAAACCAAGCAACCTGTTCAATTCGGACGACCGCGCGGTGAGTCCCGTTATCGGAGTCATCCTCATGGTCGCAATCACCGTGATCCTGGCCGCCGTCATCGGGACGTTCGTGCTCGGTCTGGGTGACTCGCTCGGGGACAGTCAGCCGACGGCGCAGTTGGATGCAGAAATAACTGATATTGGGGCCGACGACACAGCAAACCTCACGATTGAACATGGCGGCGGTGACCGTATCGATGCCGGCGCTATGCGAATTGTTGTGTCCAATAGTAGCGGAACAGAAGTGACTTCCTCTGGGGAGTTCACTGGCGCATTTACTGTTGGAGACATAGAGTCCGGTGAGTTCAACACTACGGCCAGCGGTTCAAGTGGGGATATTAGGATTCGTATTATCCACCAGCCGAGCGACTCGATTCTCCTTGACCAGACAGTTCAGGTAGACGAGTTCGATGGTGTATCTGGTTCAGATATCACATTTAACTAATCTAACCTAACAACTATCGCCATCGGTCTTTTATTCGAGTTCTGTACCGCAACCCGACGACTAACGTGTTACAGAGTTTCTGAACAGTCACAGGGTTGTACTCGTCGCGAGCATCTAGGTGTTCTCTTCACTCTCGGTGAGGTGTGCAAGCACGGCATCGATAAAGACGCTCATCAACGGATCATCGTTGTGACCACTAGCTACGATCTCGCTCGCTTTTTCGAGCTGTCACTCGCGTTCCTCGGTGAGTTCGAGGCTGGTACGACGGCTCATTCAAATCCTCCTCAGGCGCATGGGACGCAATCTCATTGGTCTCGACTGATGGCCCGGCTCCGATGTCATATACGTCGGATTCTCGGATCCGTGTCGGGTGATAACGGCCGAAGTCGATCAACGTTCGGCTCGCGAGGAGACCTCGATCGCCAACCGCAACCCAAACGGGTCGACCGATGAGTTACGACCCGGCGATCGTCGGCTACTACGGGAAGCTTGTCGAGTCGTGGGCGGCCGACCACCACCCGATCGATCTCGACTATCTGGAGGTTAGCAGGCTCAAATTCGACGCGACTGATGAGGAGGACGGTCGGCCGTGGGATGTGAAGGGGTCGATGATGAATGGGGTCCGGCCGACGTTCAAGTTCTGGGAGGATCAGCACTGAACGCTCGGGCGTGAGGGTGGTGGCTACGTCCTCGTGTGGTACCGGGCAGAGGGACGAAAAATCACCATCGTGTCGTCGAGTACGCTCCAAGCTCGGGACTTGGAGATCACAAACTGGACAAACCCCGGAGAGACGCATTACCGCTCACACTCTCGGGAGGCCCAAATTACCGCAGATTTATTACTGCGCTAGATCCAGAAACGGGAATATTAGACTTGGTTGAAATATTGGAAAGTGGCATGCGCAGCCGCTTTCGGCCAGTGCAGTAATGTGCATGAAGTAGATTACATTGTAGGTTCTATTTAGTAACTAATTTGTACTGTCTCCCTATACAGAATTTTAATGGTTACTATTCGTTTTGCGCGACTTGAGTTCACTCCCAAACTTTCGCACTTCAGTAGCGATCAGGCAGCTCTAGAACGCCGTCGTGACACCCTTCACGACGTGATTCGTTATGAGTTTGATGTTAATACATACTTGAAAGGTAGTGAGGAAGAATACCTCATTAATAGGGGAGACTGGAACTTTGCCGGAGTTGATGTCGGCGAAGATTATATTTCTGGGAAGATTGGGAAAAAAAAGATGACGAGCGGAATGTAAGAGACGATGATAAGAAGGATTACGTGGAAAAAGAGGGCCAAGATGCCGATATTGCCTTCTTCGTTATTGATCTAAAGAACTGTGTGATGGCTTACGAATATAGAAGGAATATTGGAAAAAAGGTACCCTATCGGCTGATTCAAGGAATATACAACAATTATCACGGAGGGAAAGAAGAACTAAGAGCTAGTCCGCTAGTTGATCGAAAGGAATTCAGACAAGCTATAAGCGAGATCGAAGAAATTGAGAGAGTTTCGTTCACGAATCTAAGTCCCACAAATCCCGACTTTACTGAATATTCCGCAGCGATGGATAATTTCCTGCGGGAGGGAGGAATTGACCTGATCAATATCAACGCGGCTGGAGATGATATTGATCTATATGGGAATGACGAAATAGCGGGAGCAGTAGGACTTTCCGAAGAAGGCCACGGCACGGCAACGATTGTAGGAACAGACGGAAGAGGTAATGAGCGGGAGGTAAGTACTGAAGACAAGGCTGCTAAGACTGAGACTGAAGAGAGCGAAAGCGATGTTCGCTACCGTGAAAAATTAGTCAATGATATTGAGGAACAGCTTGAGCAGTTGGAGGACTAAACGCTATGCATGATCAGGGCTTTCTGAAGAGATTACAAAAAATAGGATTTGGAACGTTCATCAAGAGTACTGATTTCATTCTTGGCTTGGTAGCCCTCTTTGTGATATCTAGTTTAAAAGATGGATATATTCCGCAGGAAAGTGCTGACGCCCTACTACAAACGATTTCCGGAATTTCAGCATCCCTGTTTGCCATCATATTAGCTGGTCTGACAATAATCACCTCGTTTACCGATAGGCAATTTATCTACGCTTGGAAGAAGGTAGGCAAATTTGATGAAGTAATGACTCTTTTTCAGTATTATCTCTACCTTCCTCTAATAGTCTTGATATTCTCTCTTACGTTGGCTCACGTTAGGTACCATGGGTCTGCGATGATCATTTTGTCCGCTCTGTTTGTATATACGATTCTGGGGATGTTTTCTTTGGTTGGCTTCATCGTGAAATATGGCCTCCAGAGGGCCGAATTCGTTACAGACCAGATCGAGAATGGAAAGGATCAGACCCTCACTATGGACGATTTGGAGGCAATCGCTGCAGAGCACGGTTACGAATTGGTAGACGAAGACAAAACAGAATTATCCACCGAGAAACTGGAGAAAATCAACGAGGTACTTAACGATGAAACTGAGTCAGAATAAGATCAGCCTTACTCTGTGGTTTTCGCGCAAGCCGTAGGCAGGTAACCAATCCCGCGAAAACTGTGGGGTACTTTAGAATCTGTGGCCTAGCCACACCCCTAACTGTCGGCCGACCCCCCGGTGTCAGTTCGACGGCGACGACGAGCTCGTCGAGCCCGGAGCGGCGCTTGTGTTGCGATCGAGATCGCCGCGATCTCGCCAGTCGGGACTGTCGATCGCGGCGAAAACGGTCATAAAAGAGGATCTGCGTAGTGTTGCCACTCACGAGGGGCCGCGCTACCGGAAGGTCTGACCCCTCCCCCACGCGCCCCGCGCCGGCCGGATCTTCGGTCCCGCGTCGTCGCGATAGTGCGTCACCGCTTCCTTGAGCCGCTCCAGATCGCTATCACCGTCGCTCACAACAAAGATACGGACTCGCGGGGGTCCCGTGAGCGTCAGCGAACGGGACCACGCGAGGGAACAAGACGAACGAAGTGAGTCGAGTGGACTCGCGGGGATGTTGAACCAGAGCCAGACGTGCTCGCTCACTCCGTTCGCTGCGCGCGACTGGCAGGATTCAAATCCCCGCTCGTTGCAGAGTTGCGCCGCTCGCGTTATTGCTCGCGGCGCAAAAACATGGACTCGCGGGGATTTGAACCCCGGGCCTCTTCCTTGCGAAGGAAGCGATCTGCCGCTGATCTACGAGCCCGCATCCGGAATCAATCGCCGTTCGTATTTGTACCTTACCTTTCGACGACCCGCACGCGGGTGGTTCGCAGGCGACGACGCCCGTCACAGCTCGCGACGAGCACCGCCGATACCGACGGAATTAGATAGCCGCCTGCCCGAGATATAGACGAAACGGTCCCCCGTTCGCTCCCGATAGCGAACCTAAACCTGTTTAACGTTTTTGGGACGCATCCCATATTCGTTACCCTTTTGCCTGCGGGCCACCGAGATCCGACTATGGCAGAAGCGACGTCGACGACGGACCCCGACCCGGCCGCGATCGCGGCCCTGAAACACGTCGGGCTCGTCGGCGGCCTGACCGAGACGAAGGTGTCGTGCGCGGCGCTGGGCGACCGCCTCGACGCCTCGACGCAGACGGCCTCCCGGCGGCTGCAGACCCTCGAGTCCGCGGGGTACATCGAGCGCGACGTGGTCGGCGACGGCCAGTGGGTGCGCGTCACCGACGCGGGCGAGGCGGCCCTCCGCGCCGAGTACGCCGACTACCGCCGCCTGTTCGAGACCGACGTCGAGCTCGTCCTCCGCGGCGCCGTCACCGGCGGGATGGGCGAGGGGCGCCACTACATCACCCTGCCCGGCTACGCCGAGCAGTTCCGCGAGCGCCTCGGCTACGAGCCGTTCCCGGGCACGCTCAACGTCGACCTGACCGAGGAGAGCGTCCGGCGCCGCGGCGAGATGGCCGGCATCGACGCGGTCCCCATCGACGCGTGGGAGGACGAGGACCGCACCTACGGCGCGGCCTCGTGTTACGGCGTCACCCTCGTCGCCGGCGACGAGCGCTACGAGGAGGTCCACGCGATCGTCCCCGACCGGACCCACCACGACGACGACCAACTGGAGCTGATCGCCCCGGAGCGGCTCCGCGACGCGCTCGACCTGGACGACGGCGACGAGATCGAGGTCCGGGTGGCCGCGACGAGCCGGGCGGACGACCCCGGCGAGAGCGACGACGACGAATCCGACGCCCCCGAGACGGAGGTGGCCTGATGCGCGCCGACGTCGACGCCGACGGCGACGCGGAGGTCGCCCCCGAAGCCGAGGCCGGAGTGACCGCCGACGGGGAGCCGACCGACGCGGCCGAGTCGGTCGAGCGCGCGCTCGACGCCTTCCGCGCCGGCGACCCCGTCTGCGTCCACGACTTCGCCGACCGGGAGGGCGAGACGGACATCGTCTACCCGGCCGGCGCCGTCGACGAGGCCGCCGTCGCGCACATGCGCAACGACGCCGGCGGGCTGATCTGCGTCGCGGTGGCGGACCCCGTCGCGGACGCGTTCGGGCTCCCGTTCCTCGCCGACGCGCTCGATCACCCCGCGGTCGACGACGACCCCGACTACGACGACCGATCCTCCTTCTCGCTCCCGGTGAACCACCGCGAGACGTTCACCGGGATCACGGACGAGGACCGCGCGCGGACCATCGTCGAGCTCGCGGGCGCGGCCGCCGCCGTCGACGCCGACCCCGCGGGATACGCCCCGGAGGACTTCGCGGCGGAGTTCCGCGCGCCCGGCCACGTCCACGTGCTCCGCGGCGACCGCGACGGGCTCGGCGGCCGGACCGGCCACACGGAGCTCGGGCTCGCGATGGCCGAGGCGGTCGGTTCCGCGCCCGCCGCCGTGGTCTGCGAGATGCTCGACGACGAGACCGGCACCGCGCTGGCGCCCGCGGACGCCGAGGCGTACGCCCGCCGCCGCGGGATCCCGTACGTCGAGGGCGCGGCCCTCGTCGAGGCGTTTAAATAACCGAACGCGGTGCCGTCGGCGCGCGCCTTCGAGTGGTCGCCGAAGGCGGCCACGAGGAGCGCGTGCGAGGGAGGCGGCGGTCCGGCGCGGGCGGAGCCGCGCCGGGCCGTCCGCCGAGGCTGGGGAGGCGTGAGGTAAGGTGCGGTGCGGTTGCGGTCGGGTGGACGCAAAGGGGCAGCCGGGAGGCGGGCGCAGGCGACGGAAGCACCGCAGGGAGCGAGTGAAACGAGCGACTGAGGAGCGCAGCGAGCGTGCGCCCGCCTCCCGGCTGGGGCTTTGGAGTGATTCACCGCCGACCCGGTATCAACCGTTTATACCCGACCGGCTGGGGCTTTGGAGTGATTCGCCGACGATCCGTCAGCGACTGCGGATAACCGAGCAGCGAGGACTCCGGCGGTAGTTCGGCCGTCGTCGTCGCGTCCTCCGCATGTCGCAGATTTAAGACCGACGGCCGCAACCACAGATTATGGGATTCGACGAGATGGACGTCGACACGATCTGGAAGAACGGGGAGTTCCTCGACTGGGAGGACGCGACGACCCACGTTCTGACCCACGCGCTCCACTACGGGAGCGGCGTGTTCGAGGGCGTCCGCTGTTACGACACCGAGCGCGGACCGGCGGTGTTCCGGTGGGAGGAGCACCTCGACCGGCTGTTCGACTCCGCGAAGATGTACGACATGGAGATCGAACACTCCCGCGAGGAGATCACCGACGCGACCCTCGAACTCCTCGACCGGCAGGACCTCGACTCCGCGTACATCCGCCCGATCGCCTACTACGGCTACGACTCCCTCGGCGTCTCGCCGAAGGACTGCCCGACCGACCTCGTGCTCGCGGCCTGGCCGTGGGGCGCGTACCTCGGCGAGGAGGCCCTCGAGGAGGGCGTCGACGTGATGGTCTCCTCGTGGCGGAAGCACGCCTCCTCGCAGGTGCCGACGAACGTGAAGACCACCGGCCTCTACGTCAACTCCATGCTCGCGGGCGAGGAGGCCCGCCGGAACGGCTACGTCGAGGCCATCGTCCTGAACAAGGAGGGGAACGTCGCCGAGGGCCCGGGCGAGAACGTGTTCATGGTGAACGACGGCGAGATCTACACCACCGGGCCGGCGCAGTCCATCCTCGAGGGGATCACCCGCGACACCGTCATCGAACTGGCGGAGGAACGCGGCTACGAGGTCCACGACGAGGCCGTCATCTCCCGCGGCCAGCTGTACACCGCCGACGAGCTGTTCTTCACCGGCTCCGCCGCCGAGGTCACCCCGATCCGCTCCGTCGACGACACCGAGATCGGCGCGGGCACCCGCGGCCCGGTCACCGAGGAGCTGCAGCAGGCGTTCTTCGACCTCGTCGAGCGGCGGACCGACGACCACGACGACTGGTTCACGTACCTGTAGGCGACGCGGTCTCGGACGCTCCGCGGTGCGTCGGGTTGCCTCGCGCCGCGCGCCGTGTACCCTTCTCTCACGCGACTTCCGGCGCGCTCAGTCGTTGCCGCCGTCCGTCGAGGGGCGCTCCGACTCTCCGGGTGTGCCGTCGGTGCGGACGCCGCCGACGCCGCCCGGGCGACCGGGGCCGTCGTCGGGAGGCGCCTCCTCATGAACGGGGACTTGATGCGCGGACTCGGCGAAGCCGGCCGAGAGGACGCGGGTCATCCCCTCCTCGACGGTCTCGCCGGTCTCCTCGATGCGCTCGGGCTCGACCTCGATGACGAAGCCGGTGGTGATGTTCGGCGCCGTCGGCATGAACAAGACGATCTTCCCGTCGCGAGTCTTCTTGCCGGTCCGGAACGCCGTCATGCGGATCCCCGGCCACGTCTCGATGTACACCGGGCTCTGGAGCTCGTCCGTCCCGGAGACGGCCGTCTCGATCGCGAGCTTGGAGGCGTTGTAGACGACGCGTAGCGCCGGGATCCGGTTGATGGCGCCGTCGACGGCGGACTCCGCGATCCGTCCGAACGTCGTCCGCATGAAGTAGCCGACCGCGAGGACGACGGTCGCGAACACCGCGAGCGCGATGATCACACGGGAGATCGGCTCCAGCGGGCCGGGGATGATCGCGGGCTGGAGTCCCTCGATGAGTGGGATCGAGGCGATGTAGCGGTAGATCCACTGAATGACGAGGAGGAGGACTAGGAGGGGCGCCAACACGATGAGCCCGCTGGCGAAGTCGCGTTTCCACGTGGACATCTATCGCGTTGGTATGCGGCGTCGACCCTTAAGAGGGCTTCTACCGGACCGCTCGGCGAGCGGGGGGTCGACGAGCACGTCGGCCGCGAATGCGCCGGACGACGGACTCACCGACCCGCGACGGCGCGCAGCGCGAACGTCAGGTTCTCCCGGCGCTCGCGGACGCGCCGGTAGAAGTAGGAGAGCCACTTGTCGCCGTACGGCGCGTACTGGACCACGTCGACGCCCTGCGCGGCGAGGTCGCGCTGGGCGTCCTCCCGGACCCCCATCAGCATCTGCACCTCGTAGTCGGTGCCGTGGTCGCGTGCGAGCCGGTCGGCCAGCGAGATCATCGCGGGGTCGTGGCTGCCGACGGCGACGCCCCGGTCCCGGCGCTCGAAGAGGAAGCGGAGGTCCTCGCGGTACGCCTCGTCGACCCGCGACTTCTCCGTGTACGCGACCGACGCCGGCTCGTCGTACGCCCCCTTCACGAGCCGGATCTCGCCCGGGACGTCGACGAGGCGGTCGAGGTCCTCCCGGGTGCGCCTGAGGTTGGACTGGACGCACTGGCCGACGCTCCACGGGTAGTCGGCAGCGATCGATTCGAAGGCGTCGAGGGTGGCGTCGGTGGTGTCGGCGTCCTCCATGTCGCACCAGACGAAGGCGTCGAGCTCGTGGGCGCGAGCGACGATCTCGCGGTAGTGCTCCTCGAACAGATCGGCGGAGACCTCGAGCCCGATCTGGGAGGGCTTCACCGAGACGCGGGCGTCGAGGCCGCTGTCGGCGATGTCGTCGATCAGTCCGAGGTAGGCGTCGACGTCGGCGCGGGCGTCGGCGGGGTCGTCGTAGTGCTCGCCGAGCAGGTTGACGACGACGGCGACGCCGTCCTCGTTACACGCCCGGACGTGGTCGAGGACTTCCGGGACGCTCTCGCCGGCGACGAAGCGGCGCGCGATCGGAGGGATCATACCGGCTATGAGGGCGGCGACGACTTCACTGTTGTCGAAACGGGCGGTCTCGGTGACCGTCGACCGGTGTCGTGGCCGCGCGACCGCACACGAGTTCGCCCGCGTAACCGCTCGAGAGATCGCCCGCGAGGACCGCCGGGCGAGACGGATCGTGGTTTATAAATCGACGACAGGAGTGGACCGAGTATGATCGGTTCGCTCGTCGCGACGGCGTTCTGGGCGATGGTGCCCGCGTACGTGCCCAACAACGCCGCGGTGCTCGCCGGCGGCGGCCGTCCCATCGACGGCGGTCGGGAGTGGCGCGGGGCGCGCCTGCTCGGCGACGGGAAGACGTGGCGCGGCACGGCGGTCGGCACCCTCGTGGGGGTCGTCCTCGCGCTGGCGCTCAACGCGCTCAACGACCCCGCGAGCGCCGCCCTCGGGGTCGAGCTCCCGACGTTCGCGCTCCCCGCGGCGGTCGCGCTCGCGTTCGGCGCGATGTGCGGCGACATCGGCGCCTCCTTTCTCAAGCGACGGTCGGGGCGCGAACGCGGCGCGGCGTTCCCCGGGCTGGACCAGCTCGACTTCGTCGCCGGGGCGCTGCTGGCCGTCTTCGTCGTCGACACCGACTGGGCGCTGGCGACGTTCACGCCCGGGGTCCTGGCGGCCGTCCTCGTGATGACGCCCGTCCTCCACGTGGTCACGAACGTCGGCGCCTACCTCCTCGGGCTGAAGAACGAGCCCTGGTAGGCGGGGCGGCCGGACCGTCGGGACCGCCCGACTGCGAACGACCGCACCCTCGCCCCCGACTGCGAACGACCGCACCCGTCACCGGCGCGCGCCGTTCGGAGAGCGAGAGGTGAGAATGCGAGAGGTGAGAATGCGAGAGGTGAGAATGCGAGAGGTGAGAATAGTTCACACGAGCCGCGGCGCGACGCGCTGATGTAGGGACACGAACACCTTCGGACGAGATAACCGATCGTTCGTGGTCGATATGACGGTTCAGTGAGAACCACGAGAAAATATATATACTCGCGTGCCATTGACTAGCATGCATGTCTAGTAGTGCACCCAGTTCGGACGACGACGTGCTCGACGAGTTCCTGTCCGATCGCGGCCACGAGACCGAGATCGTACGCTGGGAGCGATCCTATAACAAGCTTCAGTGTCCGGAGTGTGGTGCGCTCCACCCCGAGGGAACGGCGCGGTGTGACGTCTGCGACTGGCGCCCGACCTGACGCCGACGACGGCGCACGGGCGGTGAGCGGTTTTCTTTCGGTTGCACTCGGCGGCAGTATTATGTGTCATCAATCGATAGTGACGACCATGCCGACCTGCCAGAACTGCGGTTCGTTCGTCACGACCGATTACGTTCGGGTGTTCACCCCGAACGAGGTCGACCGTCCCCGCGTCTGCCCGGCCTGCGAGGACCTCGTCCGCGACGGCGCCGACGTCCGGGAAGCGCGCGCGACGCGAAGCAACTGACCTATCAGTCGACGGGATCGTAGCGTTTCGACGGGAGCGACGCCGAGCCACGGCGTGTGAACTACCCCACCCTACTCGCTCACGGCTAACGCCGGTCGCTGCTTGAGGGTTGGGCTTCCTGTTTCCACGACGCGCTTTGCAGATACGGGTGTATCCACAGGGAGCGCAGTCTCAACAGGCGTTACTTCGGAGTGTCCCACTCCTAAATCTTCGAGACCACGAGAAAGGATGTTCCACGCCGCATTCGCGTCCCTATCCGCCTCGAACCCACACGCGGGACACGATTGTTCACGAACCCACAGCGGTTTGTCTGTCTTGACACCGCAGGACGCGCATATTTTTGTTGTGTTTTTCGGGTCAACCGCAACGAAATGCGTTCCCTCGCGCTCGCACTTGTACTCGAGCATCCGTAGGAATGTCTCCCACGCAGCTCCCGCTCGATTGCGAGAGTTGCCGGGAAGTTCAAGCAGTCCCTTTCCGTCCAAGTCCTCGACCGCCACCAAATCGTACTCGGTGGCGTAGTAGTTCGACAACTTGTGGAGGAAGTCTCGTCGCTTCCGCTTCAGGTCAGCGTGGCGTTCGGCTACGACCTTTCGCTGTTTCTCCCAGTTGTTCGAGCCGTATTCCTTTCGGGAGAGGTCGCGTTGGGCGCGTTCGAGTCGGTTGCGCTCCTCGCTGAAGTCAGGACTCTCGATGGCGTACCCATCGGTGTCGTGGGCGTACTTGATAATCCCCACATCGATACCGACGACCTTCGCGGGCGTCTCCGGTTTGTTGGGGGAGTCTTCGTCCACGTCGATACCGAACGTAGCGTACCACTCCCCCGTTGGCTCCCGTTTGATGGTCGCGTTCTCAGGGATGTCTCGATGGAGGCGAATTGGAATCTCGCCGATTTTGCTCAACCACAGCACGGACCGACCACTCGTATTCTTGAGTTCGAAGCCGGACTGGTTGTAGGTAAGCGACCGATACTCCCGGGGAGGTTTCCACTTGAGCATCCCCACAGCGCGTCCGTTCTCTTTCTGTGTTTTGAGCGTGGAGAGGTTGTCGTAGACACGCTTGACGACCATCTGCAACACTTTCGAGTGAACGTCTTCGAGGTCGTCCCACCACGATTTGAGATCGGGGAGTCGTCTCTGCACCTCGTAGCGTGCAGGAATGTCGTCTGCGTCGTTGAGCAGGTAGAGGACATGGTTGTACAGTTGCCTACAGGTATCGACATGGTAGCAGAGTTCCTGGTGGAGGGCTTCTGACGGGTCGAGTCGATACTTGTAGTTGTACTGCATGGCCTACTGGTCTGAGTCGGGGTCAGAGACGCGGACGACCTTCACGTCGGCCCCACGCCAGCGTTTGGGAACGATGACGTGGGCACTATTACCAGACGGTTTTGCAGTGCCGTCAAGCACTTCCTCGCCTTCGATTTCAAATCTATCCATCACCAATGTATATACATTATATATACATAAAGATGACGGGCGGCTGTGGATCGATCGTTGTAGAGTATTTAGAAACAACGACGGCGCTGTATCCTTCCACTGCGCTACTCAGGCTTCTCCCTGCGTTCTCTTTGAGGAAGAGGACTTAGCGCTTGAAAAAGCGTTAAGGAGAACCGGGATCAGGGATACACAATGACCGAGCCCACGGTGACGCGACTGTTCGGCGGTCCGGGCAGCGGGAAGACCACGGCGCTACTGGATCGCGTCGAGGGGATCCTCGAGGACGGCGACGCCGACGTCCGCGACGTGCTCGTCGTCTCGTACACGCGCGCGGCCGCCGCCGAGATCCGCGAGCGCCTCGCGGAGCGGCTCGACGTCTCCCCGCGCAGCCTCCAGGGGAACGTCAGCACCATGCACGCGAAGGCGTACGAGCTGTTGGACCTCTCCCGCGGCGACGTCGTCGGCGAGGACGACAAGGAGGCGTTCTGTGAGGAGTACGGCATCGAGTTCGAGGACCAGCACGGCGGCGCCGGCCGCCGGACCGCCCGGTCGACGACGATCGGGAACAAGATCATCGCCACCTCGCAGTGGCTCCAGCGCACCGAGCGCGACGTCGCCGACTGGTACGACGTGCCATTCCAGTGGAACGTCGAGGAGGTCCGGCTCCCGCCCGAGGAGGACCCCAACGCCCAGCAGGGGAACAAGTACACGCCGACGTGGCCCTCCGACGACGACCGGATCGACATCCCCGAGACGATCCGCGCGTGGCGGACCTACAAGGGCGACAACGACCTCGTCGGCTTCGCGGACATGCTCGAACGGGTCGCGCAGCGGTCGCTCGTCCCCAGCGTCGACTACCTGATCATCGACGAGTTCCAGGACATCACGACGCTGCAGTACAACGTCTTTCAGGAGTGGCGGCCGCACATGAAGAAGGTGCTCATCGCCGGCGACGACGACCAGGTCGTCTACGCGTGGCAGGGCGCCGACCCCGACCTCCTCCTCGACACCGACGTCGACGAGGACGTCGTCCTCCCGAACTCCTACCGGCTCCCCTCCGAGATCCTCAACGTCGTCAACGCGGAGATCCGCCACATCGACAAGCGCCAGGAGAAGGACCTCCACCCGCGCAAGGAGGGCGGCACCGTCGAGGCGATCCAGTCGCCGTCGATGATCGAGCTCGTCCGGAACGTCCGGTACACGGTCGAGGACGACGAGGGCGACGTGATGTGCCTGTTCCGCGCCCGGTACCAGATGTTCGACTTCATCGACGAGTTCATCGACCACGGGATCCCGTTCACGATGCTCACCGACGGGCGGATGTGGACCGACCGCGTGCAGGACTACGTCAGCGCCATCGAGAAGTCCGAGGCGGGCGATCCCGTCAACGGGCTGGAGGCCCGGCGGCTCGCCGACATGCTCCAGGACTCCGCGTTCGGGACCCACGACCGCGACGAGTTCTACGACTTCCTCGACGACCGCGAGGAGGCCGCCGACGCCGACGACGTCTCGCTGATCGAGGTGACAGCCGACGAGCTCGACGAGCACATCCCGTTCATGCCGGACACCGCGAACGCCGACGACATGGTCCGGAAGGTGACGAGCTTCCAGCGGAAGTCGATGGGCGCGTACTTCGACGGCGACTACGGGGGAATGGACCCGACCCGCGTCCGCGTCGGCACCATCCACTCCGCGAAGGGCCGCGAGGCCGACCACGTGTTCGTCGCGACCGACCTCACCGAGAAGGTCGTCGAGCAGATGGCGGCCTCCATCGACGACCCGACCGACGTCGAGGGCGTCGACGAGTTCACGAAGGCGACGAGCCCCGTCCCCGTCCTCACCGACAACGAACGTCGGGTGTTCTACGTCGGGATGTCCCGCGCCCGCGAACGGCTCGTCATCATGGAGAGCCTGATAAGCGGGGCGCCGACGCTTCCGATCAGCGTCCTCCTGTTCAACGAGCTCCGCGACGAGACCCCCGAAGAGCTCATCGAGGAGGTCCAGGCCGAGCTGGCGGTCCCCGAACCGGAGCCGTGAGCGACGGGGGAGACGAGGGCGACGACGCGGAAAGCGACGACGCGTCCGCCGGAACCACTCACGCGCTCCGACCCCTCCGCACCGATCTCGCTCCGGTCGTCGAGGCGGTCGAGGCCACCGGTGCCGACGCGTTCGTCGCGGTCGGCGACCGCTTCGACGACGACCTCCGGTACCTCACCCGATTTTCGGGACCGGATCGGCCGTACGCGCTGGTCGTGGTCCCGGACGGCGCGAGCGGCGACGACCGGGAAAACGGGGCCGACGTCGGCCGCGCCGTCTGCTGTGCCCCCGCCCTGTTCGACGAGCAGGCCCGGCGCGAGTTCGTCGCCGGCGCGAGGGCTCGGGGCGACGGCGAGGACGACGATCCCGGCGACGGCGAGGACCCCGGCGACGAGACCAATGCCCACGACGGCGTCGCCCGCGAGGTGCGGACCGAGAACGTCGGCGACCACGCCGGGGAGCGCGCGGCCGCGGCGGTCGCCGAGTTGGTCGACGGATCGGACACCGACCACACCCTCCTCGTCCCGTCGTCTGTCCCTCACGACGCCGCCGTCTACCTCGAACGCGCCGGCAACGAGCTTTCGTCGGCCGACGCGGTGACGGCGGCGCGGGCGCGGAAGACCGACGCCGAGCTGGACCGCCTCCGCCGCGCCCAGCGCGCGACGGCCGCGGGGATGGCGCGTGCCGAGACCGTGCTGGCGGACGGCGAGGCCGGCGAGGACGAGGCGGGGAGACCGGTCCTCCGCTGGGAGGGCGCCCCCCTGACGACCGAGCGGCTCCGCCGAGAGGTGAACGCGGCCCTCGCCGCGCGGGGCGTCCGGGACGCGGGCAACACCGTGATCGGCGCCGGCCCGTCGGCCGCGGACCTCCACTACGTCGGCGACGAGCCCGTCCGACCGGGCGAGACTGTCCTCCTCGATATCTCGCCGCGGGGGCCCGACGGCTACTACGGCGACATGACCCGGACGTTCGTCGTCGACGGGGACGGCGGCTGGGAGCGCCGCGCGTACGTCGCGGTCGAGTCGGCGCGCGAGACCGCGCTCGCGGAGGTCGAGCCGGGCGTCCCGGCGAAGACCGTCCACGGCGAGGCGGCCGCCGAGCTGGCCGCCTACGGCTTCGACCCGAACGCCGGCGAGGGGGAGACGGGGTTCACGCACGGCACGGGCCACGGCGTTGGCGTGAGCCTCCACGAGTCGCCGTCGCTGACCGGCGCCGGCGAGCTGCGGCCGGGCCACGTCGTGACGGTCGAGCCCGGCGTCTACGGGCCGGACGTCGGCGGCGTCAGGCTGGAGGACCTCGTCGTCGTCACCGACGACGGGTACGAGATCCTGGCGGAGTACCCGTTCGGGATCGTGCCGGAGAAGCGCGGGTGAGCGGCGGATAGCTACGACCGCTGTTTGAGCTACCGGCGCCACTTTTCGGCCGCCGGTCGAACGCCGAGACGCATGCGATCCGATCCCTCCATCAGAACCGGCGAGACTGCCGGCTCCGAGTCGGTGCGGCGTATCGCGAGGAAGAGACTCCCGACCGCGGTGACGCTTCTGGTCGCCGCGTTCGCGCTCGTCGGCGTCGTCGTCGCCGGGACCGGAGCCGTCGCCGCCGACGGAACCGCCGACCTCGACGCGGACGTCGTCACCGTGGGCGAGGACGGAACCGCCGAGATTCCCGTCGAAACCGACGGCGTCGACGCGTTCGAGGTCGTTGTCGGCGGCGAAGAGGAGGCCGGGTACGAGCTCCGCGCCACCGTGACGCCGGACGGCGACGGCGTCACGACCCTCGTCTTCGACCACGCCCGAACCGGCGGGGGCGGCGCCACGCTGACGGCCGACGGCGGCGCCGAAGTCGAGACCGACTACGAGACCTCCCTCAGCGAGGAGATCGCTCCCGGTAGCTACGACGCGGAGGTGCTCGTCGGCGGCGACACCGTCGACGTCGGTACCCTCGTCGTCGAAGACGCAACGGGCGGGGAGGGCGAAAACGACGGAAGCGACGGAGACGACGCAGACGGGAGCGACGGAGACGACGCAGACGGGAGCGACGGAGACGACGCAGACGGGAGCGACGGAGACGACGCAGACGGGAGCGACGGAGACGACGCAGACGGAAGCGATGGCGGATCGGCCGAGCCTGCCACGGTCACCGAGGCGGACGTCGAAGCGGCCGACATCGTCGTCGCTCCGGCGGAGAGCGAGGTGAGCGTGCCGGTGGCGGTCGACGACGGCGAGACCGTGAACCTCCGGATCCGCTCGGCCGGAGACGCGAGCCCGGCCTTCCTCATGACGGAGGAGGCGTCCGTCGAGAACGGCACGGCGAGCGCGACGTTCGACCTGAGCCGGACGAGCCACGGCGACCGCGCGACGCTGACCGTCCGCGGGAACGAGGCGGTCAACGAGTCGGACTCCCGCGAGGTGCTCATCGTCGACGAGGAGGTCGGCGTCGAGGGGAGCGGCGGCCTCGACCTCGAGACGCCCGGGTTCGGAGTCGTCGCCGGCGGGCTCGCGGTTCTCGCCGTCACGCTCGCGGCCCGGCGGCGGGAGTGAAAGCCGGACCGAGCTACTTCTCGATCGAATCGCCCTCGGAGCCGGCGGCGTCGTCTTCCCCCCGGAGCTGTCGAGGGAGCAGTCCCGAGACCAGCCCGCGGAGGATCCGGGCCGGGTCGAGGAAGTACTGCGGGAGCACGACCATCGCGACGGCGACGACGAGCAGTCCGGCGCCGAGCGCGATCTCGCCGGCGGCCAGCCGGATGACGGCGTAGTTCGCGAGCGGCAGCGCGAAGACGAGCGACGCCGCCAGCCCGATCATATCCATCAGCCCGAGGTTCATTGACCCCCGATTCGCGCCCGGCGTTCAAAAGCGACGCGGCGGCGGTCGCTCGGGCGCCGCCGACGGCGGCACGGCGCCCGATCGCGTCGAACCGCCGGCCGTCCCGGAGCGCGAGCCGCCCCGAACACCGAACCGATATGTGTCGCGCGCGCCCAGATCGGGTATGTTCACCGGCATCGTCGAGGACACCGGCACGGTCCGCGACCGGACCGAGACCGCGGACGGGCTCCGACTTCGGATCGGCGTCGACGGGTTCGACGACCTCCACCACGGCCAGTCGATAAGCGTCAGCGGCGTCTGTCTCACGGTCGAGGAGTACGCGGTCCGCGACGAGGGGTCGGACGCCGGCGGCGACTGGTTCGAGGTGTTTCTCGCGAGCGAGACGGTCGCGAAGACGTACCTCGGCGACGTCGGCGAGGGCGACGCGGTCAACGTCGAACGCGCGATGCCCGCCGACGGCCGGTTCGACGGCCACGTCGTGCAGGGCCACGTCGACACCGTCGCCGAGGTGACGGGGATCGAGCGCGTCGGCGAGGACTGGCGGTTCGCGTTCGCGATCCCCGAGGGCCACGCGGACTACCTCGTCGACAAGGGGTCGGTGACGCTCGACGGCATCTCGCTGACGGTCGCCGAGAAGCGCGACGGCGAGTTCGACGTCGCGATCATCCCGACGACCTACGAGCTCACGACGCTCTCGGAGAAGTCGGTCGGCGACCCGGTCCACCTGGAGGTCGACGTGATCGCGAAGTACGTCGAGAACATGGTCGACGGGTACGCGGGGTAGCCGGCGTCCGGGGCGAGACGATACCGGTCGCTTCAGGCGTCCTTCGCGCCCTTCACCGTCTCGCGGACGGCGTCGACGCCCTCGTCGTGGAGCAGGTCGCCGACGACGATCACGTCGCTGTGGGCGGCCATCTCGTTCGCGGACTCGTAGTCGCCGATCCCGCCGCCGTAAAAGAGCGTGGCGTCGTCGAGCGCGTCGTGCGCGGCCGAGACCTTCTCCGTGTCGCCGAAGGTGCCCGAGTACTCGACGTAGACGATCTCCTGGCCGAACATCCGCTCGGCGACCTTCGCGTACGCCCCCACGTCGTCGGCCGCGAGGTCGCAGTTCGCGTTCGTCAGCTCGGCGACCGCGGCGTCCGGGTTGAGGACGATGTACGCCTCGGTGTGCGTCCGGTCCCAGTCGAGCTCGTCGATCCGGACCCACTCCTTGTGGGCGCCGGTGATCCAGAAGGGCCCGCCGGCGTTGAACACGGTCGGGATCAGGTAGCCGTCGAGCGCCGGCGAATCGACGACGACGCCCGGGTTCGACGGCTCCTGATACAGCGGGACGTCGTACTCGGCCGCGGCGTCGACGACGCGCGTCATCTTCTCCGCGGTGATGTCGAGGGTCCCGCCGATCTCGATCGCGTCGGTGCCGGTGCGGCAGACGTCCTCGAAGGTCTCGCCGTCCCGCAGCTCCTTGTCGGGATCGACCTTCAGCACGTGGTCCCAGTCGTCCCACGGGTTACTCATCGGAAACGACTCCACCGGGCGGCACCAAAAAGGTGCGGAACCTGCCCCGCCGCTCCCCGGACGGGCGGCTCCGCTCGTCGTTCCGTCCGGCGCACCGACGCGGCCGACGCGCCGCTCAGAGGAGGTCGTCGAGCTCGTCGTTGTCGAACGCCGCCGCGGGGTCCGGCTCCGCCTCCGGCTCGTCGCGGACCGCCTGTCGGGCGCGCTCGAGGAACGCCTCGACCCGGCGGGAGCGCTCGACGCCGCCGAGCAGCACGAGCGCCGCGATCCGGTCGGAGTCGAGCGGGAAGTCGCCGCCCCGCACCTGCATCGAGCCGGTCTCCTCCTGCAGCCACTTGCGGGCCTTCTCCGCGCCCTTCCGAGAGATGCGGTCGGGGTCGCCGGCGACGGCGACGAGGGCGGCGTCGGCCTCGGTCGCGTTCGGGAGCGACATCCCGGTCATCACCGCGCTCCTGACGGTGCTCATCACGGTCGTGACGTTCTCCTCGGGGTCCTCGGCCGCCGGCGCCGAGGCGAACCCGACCGCCGCCATCCCCCCGGCCCGCAGCGTGTTTATCACCTCGCTGGTGTCGACGACCGACTCGGCGACGCCCTCGACCGACTCGCCGGCGGCCAGGAGGAGGCCGACGCGTCTCGCCATCGACTCGTTGATCGCCGCGAAACCGCCCTCCATCGACTCTCCCGAGGAGCGCCACGCGTCGTTGTCGAGCAGGATCGTCGCGTCCGCCTCCCGGACCAGCGTCTTGAGCGACCGGCCCGCGTTCACTTGGTACATAGCCCCCTCGTCGCGACCGGGGAGGATCCCGACCGCGTACACCGGCACGTCGTACACCCGGCTCAGCTCCCGGACGAGCACCGGCGCGCCGCCGGAGCCGGTGCCGCCGCCGAGCCCGGCGACCACGAACAGCGCCTCGGCCTCCGCGGTCACCTTCGACGCGAGCGCGTCGAGCACCTCGACCGCGTCCTCGTCCATCACCTCGGCGCCGAGCTCGTTGTCGCCGCCGACGCCGTGGCCGTTCACCCGCGACTGCCCGACGAGGACCGTGTCGAGCGGGAGCGGGTCGAGGTCCGTCGCGGCCGTGTTGACCGCGAGCGCGTCGAGCACCGCGCCGTAGCCGGCGTCGGCGTCGAACTGCGCGAGGGCGGTCGTGAGCTTCCCGCCCGCCTGCCCGACGCCGAGGAGGACTGCCTTCATGATCGAACGGTAACCGATCCGGAGTATTACGCTTTCCCCCCGAGATTTAAATGCGAAATCGAGGCCAGTCGCGAGCATGTCGAACGCCACCGACGAGAGAAGTCGGACGTCGGGCCGCGGGGAGAGGCCGACCGCCGAGGGCGACGAGACCGCTGGCGCCGGCGGACCGAGCGACGGAAGCAGCGGAGACCGGCTCGGAGAGCGACTCAGCGCGGTCGAGCGAGCCCTGACCGGGTCCGACGCGGCCGTCGCGGACCTCGGCGACGGCGCCGCCGCGGCCGCGGAGCGCGAGGCGCTGGAGTCGCGCGTCGAGGAGCTCGAGTCGCGCGTCGAGGAGCTGGAGGCCGCCACGCAGGCGATCCGGGGGTACGTCGGATCGATTCGAGCGGTCAACCGCGAGGTCGAGCGGCGGGCCGACCTCGCGCTGGCGAGGGCGAGCCGCGGCGAGGACGCCGGCACGGAGACCCGACTCCAGAGCGGCGGCGCGACCGCCGACGCCGTGCCGAGCGAGGACGCCCTCGACGCCGCCGTCCCGTCGGACGCCGCCGATCGGAACGGCGGGGTGGGACGGGGCGACGCGAGGCGGTCGGACGACGCGGACGGATCGTGGCGGGACGAGGCGCTGGACCGGCTCCGTGAGTCCCTGTAAGCTGGACCGGGGAGCGGGAACCGGGATCGCGGCGCGAGTCGAGACGGAGGCCGGCGAGCCGTGATCCGCGTCGTCCTCACGGTCCTCGTCGCCGTCGCCCTCCTCGCGGCCGCGACCCCGGCGCTGGAAGACGCCCGGGCGACCACGACCGCCGAGCGGATCGACGCCGAGGCGGACCGCGTCGAGCGGGCCGTCGGCGGCCTCGTCGCGGGCTCCGTGAGCGTCGCGGACCCGTCGCTCGCCGCGCGGACGACCGTCACCGTCCGCGTCCCGAGCGGGTTCGGAGCGGCGCCGATCGACCGCGTCGCGATCGTGGAAACGGGGGCCAGCGGAGAGACGGTCGGCGCGGAGGCGAACGTCGCCGAGGAGACGTCACCCGGCCCGGACGTCGCGCTCCGGTATCGGATCGACGGCGGGCCCGAACGAACCGCGCCGATCGGTCCCGGCGGCACGGACGCGACCGTGTCGGTCGACGGCGGCGCGATCGCGCTCCGACCGGGCGGCGAGAGCCGACTGGCCCTCCGGCTCGTCGACGACGGCGGACCGACCGTCCGGGTCACCAGGGTAGGGTGATCGCTTATATACGATGCCGGGAGCACGCCCGCCGTGAACCTCGATCTCCCCTCGCTGTCGCGGATCGGCGGCGGCGAGCCCTCGCTGCGATCGCTGCCGTGGAGCGACGCCGATCGCGACTGCCGGTGCGAGCCGACGTTCAGAGAGCCGGTCGGAACGGGCGTCGGCGACCGCGTCGTGCTGGCGGTCGACGCCGGTGACTGCCCGGGGCGCGGCGACCTCGCCGAGAGCCCTGACTGTCTGGCGACCGTCATCGAGGCGCTCGCGGAGCGCGACGCCGAGGTGATCAGGACCCGTCATCGCGGGCGCGAGCGGGCCTACGCCGGGCGGGCCGCCGCGTGTCTCGTCGCCGCGGGCCGGTTCCGCGAGCGCGTCGGGTTCCACGAGACGCGGCTCGCCGACCGCGTGCTGCGCGATCCGGTCGGCGCCGCTCGGGAGGCCGCCGGACGCGAGGGACCGCCGGCCCGGATCGCCGCGGAGACCGGGCTGTCGGCGATCGTCGAAGGGGCAGACGAGGTCGGAGACGTGCTTCGGGCACACGCCGGGCCCCGAATCGCGGCGGCGCGGATCGCGACCGCGCCGCCGCCGGGGGCCGCGCTCGCCGACCGCTGGGATCTCGACACCGGCGCGACCGTCCGGCTGTACGAGGGGTCGGGACCGCTCCGGACGTACCACCTCACGCCGCCGGTGCGAGAGCTCGACGACGGGGCCGTCGAGCGGCTCGACGACGCCAAGCGACGGCTGCTCGACGATCCGACCGGGGGCGGGCGAGCGCCCGGCCGCGCGGTCCGGACGGCCGCCGAGGACGGCGATCCCGTCTCGACGCTGACCGATGTGCTCCGGCGGCACACGCGCGGGTACGGGGCGTTCGAACACGTGTTCGCCGACGAGCGCGTGAGCGACGCGACGCTCTCGGCGCCCGTGACCGAGAACCCGCTCCGCGTCGTCGTCGACGGCGAGCGCTGCCGGACGAACGTGCGACTCCCGCCCGAGGGGGCCGCCACGCTCGCGTCCCGACTCCGGCGGACCAGCGGGCGGGGGTTCTCTCGGGCGAGCCCCACGCTCGACGCGACCCTGGAGACGGACGCCGGCCGGGTCCGCGTGGCCGCGACGACGGACCCCGCCAGCGACGGGCTCTCGTTCGCGTTCCGCCGCGGTGATCCCGACGCGTGGACGCTCGCACGACTCGTCGACGCAGGGACGCTCACGCCGGCGGCCGCCGGGCTCCTCTCCGTCGCCGTCGAGCGGGGCGTGACGGGGCTCGTGGCCGGCGGGCGGGGTGCGGGAAAGACGACCGCGCTCGGTGCCCTCCTCTGGGATCTTCCCGCGGAGTCGCGGTCGATACTGATAGAGGACACGCCCGAGCTCCCGACGAGCGCCCTAGCGACCGCCGGGCGAGACGCGCAGCGGCTCTGCGTCGGCGACGGGGCGGAGCCGTCGCCGAGCGACGCGGTCCGGACCGCGCTCCGGCTCGGCGGCGGTGCGATCGTCGTGGGGGAGGTCCGCGGCGAGGAGGCGCAGGCCCTCTACGAGGCGATGCGCGTCGGCGCGGCCGGCGAGACGGTGCTCGGGACGATCCACGGGGAGGACCCCGCCGCCGTCCGGGAGCGGGTGGTCTCCGACCTCGGCGTGTCGCCCTCGTCGTTCGCGGCGACCGACCTGATCGTTCTCCTCGACGACCACCGCGTCGACGTGATCGCCGAGGTAGTCGGTCACGAGGACGGCGCCGCGTTCGAATCGCTGTTCGAGCGCACGGACGAGGGACTGACGCCGACCGGGCGGGTCGACCGCGGCGAGAGCCGACTCCTCGATCGTCTCGCGGGACCCGACGAGACGTACGCGTCGATCAGGGCGGCCGTCGGGGGACGGGGCGAGCGGATCCGCGAGGCGGTCGCCACCGGTCGGACGGAGCCGGAGCGGTACGTCGACTCCGTCGGCGCGAGCGGTGAGATCGAATGACCGGAGCGGTCGACGAGGCGACCGACGGCTCGCCGACGGCACCCCCGAGCGAGGGGGTCGACGCGAACGAGTCGGCAGAGCTCCGGCGCGCGGTCGCGTTCCTCGGCTGGGAGGCCTCGGCCGAACGAGTCGTCGAGCTCGGGTATCGGGTCGGGCTCGGGGTCGGCCTCCTCTGTGCCGTCGCGCTCTCGGCGTTCGTCGGCCCGGTTCCGGGTGCGCTCGCTGGGCTCGCCGGAGGGTTGGCGGCGACTCACGCGGTCCATCGAGCACCGGTGGGGCTCGCCGCGCTCCGTCGGACTCGAGCGCTCGGTGCGGCCCCCGGTCTCGTCGGCCGTCTCGTGTTACGGATGCGACTGGACCCGTCGGCGGAACGCGCGGTTCGGTTCGCCGCCCGCACCGGGGACGGACCGCTCGCGGACGGGCTGGCGCGTCACGAGCGCGGGAGCGCGGACGGGCCGACGAGCGGGCTCCGGGCGTTCGCCCGCGAGTGGCGACCGTGGTTCCCCGCGATCGACCGCGCCGCCGCGTTAGTGCGGACGGCCGCGTCAGCGCCGGCAGAGCGGCGGGGACGGTGTCTGGACCGCGCGCTCGACGCGACGATCTCCGGGACGACCGACCGGCTCGCGGCGTTCGTCGGCAAGGTCCGCGGCCCCGTCTCGGCGCTGTACGCCTTCGGCGTGCTCCTCCCGCTGGCCCTGATAGCTCTGCTACCCGCGGCGGCCGCGTCCGGCGTTCCGGTCGGGTCGAGGGTCGTCGCCGGACTCTACCTCGTCGTGCTCCCCGCCGGACTGTTCGCCGCGTCGGCGTGGCTGCTCTCGCGCAGACCGGTCGCGTTCGCGCCGCCGTCGATCGACGGCGACCACCCGGACGTCCCCGAGCGGGCGCAACACGCCGCCGCGGCAGGCGCGGCCGCCGGAGTCGCCGCGGCCGCGATCGCCGCGCGGCTAGTCACCGGGTGGGCCGCACCCGTGGCCGGGGTCGGCGTCGGGGCGGGGACGGCGCTCCTCGTCGGCGTGCGACGCCGGCGGACCGCGCTCGCTGAGATCCGGGCCGTCGAACGGGGGCTCCCGGACGCCATGACGGTCATCGGCGGCGACGTGGCCGAGGGCGTCGCGGTCGAGAGGGCGATCGCGAACGCCGGCGAGCGGCTCGACGGGGCGACCGGCGAGCTGTTCGAGCGCGCCGGGCGCCGAAGCGAGACCCTCCGAGTCGGCGTGCGGGAGGCGTTCCTCGGCCGGGGCGGCCCCGCGGTTCCGGTCCCGTCGCCGCGGGTCCGGGGCGCGGTCGCGCTGCTCGCCGTCGCCGCCAGGGAGGGTCGCCCGGCCGGCGACGTGCTCCTCGAGCTCGCCGACCAGCTCGAGGAGCTCCGGGCGCTCGAAACCGACGCGCGACGTCAGCTCGCGACCGTGACGGGCACGCTGACGAACACCGCGGCGGTGTTCGCGCCGCTCGTCGGCGGCGCGACGGTCGCGCTCGCCACGGGGGTCGACGCCGTCGACGCCGGGGGACTGGGCGCCGGAGCGACCGCCGGCGCGGACGCGCTCGGTGTCGGGGGCGGCGGTACTGGTGCCGGCGGCGGGAGCGCGGCCGAGGCGACCGCGGAATCCGGCGCCGGCTCCGGCACCGGAGCGCTCTCCGTCCCGGTACTCGGCCGGATCGTCGGCGCCTACGTGCTGATCCTCGCGGCGCTGCTCACCGCGCTGGCGACCGGGCTGGAGCGCGGCTTCGACCGGACGCTGGTGGCCTACCGCGTGGGGATCGCGCTGCCGACTGCGACGGCGACGTACCTCGTCGCGTTCGCGGGCGCGGGAGCGCTGCTGTAACGACCGGACCGCAGCCGCGTGTCCCGTCGTGTTAACTTAAGCA